>DASWWF010000456.1:0-3842 GCA_036401035.1 Devosia sp. | reverse complement strand
CCGCTCACCATGACGGTGGAGCGTCCGGACGGCGTCGTGGCCGAAACCGAGGTGATCAACGATGGCGGCGAGGGCGGCTATGTGGCCGAAATCCCGCTCGTCGCCGACGCCATGCGTGGCGCGTGGCAGATCCGGCTTTTCGCCGATCCCAAGGGCGAGGCGCTGTCGAGCACCAGCTTCCTGGTGGAAGACTTCGAACCCGAGCGGCTGGCTTTCGACATCAGCGCGCCGGACGGCTCGATCACCCCGGGTGAAGTCACCAATATCGATGTGGCGGCCAAGTATCTCTATGGCGCTACCGCACCGGGCCTTGCCATCGAAGCCGAGGCGCTGATCCGTCCGATCAACGCCATGGCGGCGTTCCCCGGCTATATCTTCGGCCGCCAGGACGATACGACCGAGAGCCAGTACGAGCCGCTCGGCGTCGTGGCGACCACCGATGACGCCGGCAATGCCGTCGCCGAGATCGTGCTGCCCGAGCCGCAGTCGACCACCAAGCCGCTCGAGGCGCGCATCAATCTCAGGCTCGTCGACACCAATGGCCGCACCATCCAGCGCAGCGTCGTGCGTCCGGTGGTTGCCGACGGCGATCGCATCGGCCTCAAGCCGCGCTTCGAGGATGGCGCCGGTCTGGGCGAAGGCCGCGAGGCGGCGTTCGACGTGATCACCGTGTCGCCCGAGGGCGAGACCGTGGCCAGTTCGGGTCTGAGCTGGAAGCTCTCCCGTATCGAGACCAACTACCAGTGGTACCGCGACAGCGGCAGCTGGAAGTGGGAAGCGATCACCACCACCCGCCAGGTGGCGGATGGTGTGGTCGACACCACGGCGTCGGGTCCGGTGGCGGTTTCCGCGCCGGTCGACTGGGGCCGCTACCTCTTCGAAATCGAAAGCACGGGCGAGGACGCTACCTCGACCAGCTACGACTTCTATGCCGGCTACTACTATCCGGAAGCCGGGTCGGATACGCCCGACACGCTGCAGGTCGCGCTCGACAAGGAAGCCTATCGCGCTGGCGAAACGGCAGTCCTCAAGCTCGACCCGCAGTTCGCCGGTACGGCGCTGGTGATGGTGGTCGACGACCGCATCATCGACATCAAGTCGGTGGAGGTCCCTGCTGAAGGTGCATCGGTGGAACTGCCGGTGACCGAGGCCTGGGGTCCGGGCGCCTATGTGACGGCCATTCTCTACCGGCCGTCGGACGCCACCGAAAAGCGGATGCCGGCGCGTGCGCTCGGACTCTCCTATGCGGACGTCGATCCGGGTGACATGAAGCTCGATGTGAGCCTGGATGTCGCCAAGGAGCAGAAGCCGCGCCAGGAGTTCACGGCCACCGTGAAGCTCGGCAATGTGGCTGCCGGCGAGAAGGCCTATGTGGTCGTCGCTGCGGTCGACCTGGGCATTCTCAACCTCACCAACTTCCAGACGCCGGATCCGGATGGCTGGTATTTCGGCCAGCGCCAGCTGGGCATGGAGTTCCGTGACCTCTATGGCCAGTTGATCGACCCGACCCAGGGTCTCGCCGGGGCGCTGCGCGTCGGCGGTGACGGCGATGGTGGCCGGTTCGGCACGCCGCCGCCGACCACCGTGCTCGTCGCCCAGCATTCGGGCATCGTGGAAGTGGCTGCCGATGGCACCGCGACCGTGACCTTCGACATGCCTGACTGGAACGGCACCGTTCGACTGATGGCCATGGCCTGGTCAAAGAGCGCCGTGGGCCATGCCGAAGCCGACGTGATCGTTCGCGATCCGGTGGTGGTGAACATCAGCCCGCCGCGGTTCCTCCGCGTCGGCGACGAGTCCCGCATGCTGGTCGAGGTCAACAACATCTCGGGCGCTGCCGGCGACTACAAGATCGAGCTGGTAACGGGCGAGGGCTTCTCAACCACGGCGACCGAAACCATGGTCAACCTGCCGGTGGGCGATCGCACGTCGCTCGATCTCGGTATCAAGGCGGAGCGATTGGGCGACCATACGCTCAAGCTGTTGATCACCGGGCCGGGCGGCTACCAGCTCATCAAGGAGCAGGTGCTGGGCGTGCGTCCGACTTCGGGCCCGCAGACCACCAGTTCGCTGGTCACTATCGCGCCGGGCGAAACCGTCTCGATCGACCAGAGCTATGTGGCCGACCTGATCCCGACTTCGGGGGCACTGACGGCTGCGATCGGTCCGATCGCCCGCCTCGACGTGCCGGCACTGCTGATCTCGCTCGACCGCTATCCCTATGGGTGCGCCGAGCAGGTTTCGAGCCGGGCCTTCCCGCTGCTCTATCTCAACGAGGTGGCGCAGATGATCGGGCTGGGCGACGACGCCAAGCTCGACCAGACGATCAAGGACGCCATCGCCAACCTGCTTTCCAAGCAGGCGTCGAACGGCAGCTTTGGTCTGTGGGGTCCGTTCTCCTATACCGACATGTGGCTCGACTCATACGTCACGGACTTCCTGCTCCGTGCCGAGGGCGAAGGCTATGACGTGCCGGATGTCGCTCTGAGCCGGGCGCTGGACAATCTGGGCAACCAGGTCAGCTACGCCACGGACTTCTCCAATGGCGGCCAGGACATTGCGTACGCGCTCTATGACCTGGCGCGCGCCGGCCGGGCCGCCATCGGCGACCTGCGCTACTATCTCGAGGCCCGCCTCGACAACTTCGCCACGCCACTCGCCAAGGCCCAGCTCGGCGCCGCGCTTGCCCTCTATGGCGACCGCACCCGTGCCGCCGAAGCGTTCCAGGCGGCGGTCGAAAGCCTCGAGGTACCCGAAGAGAAGTACGCCTATCGTGGCGACTATGGCAGCCGGCTGCGCGATACCGCTGCCGTGCTGGCGCTGGCCGCCGAGTTCGAGCCTTCGGGCGTCGATCTCGCGGGGCTCACCGCCGATCTCGCCCGGCTGCGCGACGGCGCCCGCTGGACCTCCACCCAGGAGGATGCGTGGACGCTGATCGCCGCCGCTGCGCTCGGCCGCCAGTCGGCCGATGGCTCGGTGAGCGTCGATGGCGAAGCGCTCACCGGCGCGGTCTACCGCCGCTACGACGACACGCACTTCACCGATGTCGGTGCGGTCGAGATCGTCAACAACGGCAACAAGCCGACCGAAGCCAAGATCACGGTGACCGGCATTCCGACCACGCCGCCGCCGGCTTCGAACGAAGGCTTTGCCATTCAGCGTGACTACTACACGCCGACCGGCGAGCCGATCACGCTCGAGGACGTCAAGCAGAACGACCGCTTCGTGGTCGTCATCACGGTGACCCCGACCACGCTCGGTTCGGGTCAGTATGTGGTGGCCGATCCGCTGCCGGCTGGCTTCGAGATCGAAAACCCGAACCTGCTCGCAGGGTCCGGCGTGGCTGATCTCTCGTGGCTGACCGTCGACGAACCGGCGCATTTCGAGGCGCGGACCGACCAGTATGTGGCAGCGTTCCGCTTCACCTCGAGCACGGCGAGCGTCACCACGGCGTATCTGGCGCGCGCCGTCACCCCCGGCACCTTCGTGCTGCCGGGCGCCACGGTCGAGGACATGTATCGCCCTGAACTGCGCGGCAATACCGATGCGGGTCAGATCGAGGTCTCGGCAGTCGGTCCGTGAGCAAGCAACCCAAAACCCGGCGCGCACCCCGCGCGCCGGGTCTCTTGACCGCATCGCTGATCGTTGTCGGCTTCGTCGGGCTCATCGCTACGCAGTATGGCCTCGCCGTACTCCGCGACGTGCGCGACACGCTGCCGGCCGTGCCCGATGTGGCGACGTTGCCGGTGTCGACCGAGGTGGTCGACAACCAGGGGCGGCTGTTGCGGCCGTTCACCACCGATGGCGGGCGCTGGCGCCTGCCGGTGGAAGTCGGGCAGGTC
>DASWWF010000455.1:0-7100 GCA_036401035.1 Devosia sp. | reverse complement strand
GAGCCCGAAGGCCGCGAGCTTTTCGGCCGCGGCCAGCACTTCGCCGAGGCGAGTGCCGTAGGAGAGGATCGCGATCGTCGCGCCCTGGCGGATGATGCGGCCCTTGCCGATCGGTAGCACCTGGCCGCGTTCGGGCATTTCGACGCCCATGCCGTCGCCGCGCGGGTAACGGAAGGCGATCGGGCCGGTGTCGTGGGCAGCCGCGGTCGCCACCATGTGCTTGAGTTCGGCTTCGTCGGCGGCGGCCATCAGCACCATGTTGGGAATGGCGCCCAGATAGGCGGCGTCGTAGTTGCCGGCATGCGTCGGGCCGTCGGCGCCGACATAGCCGGCACGGTCGATGGCGAAGCGCACCGGCAGGTTCTGCACGGCGACGTCGTGCACCACCTGGTCATAGGCGCGCTGCAGGAAGGTCGAATAGATGGCGCAGAACGGCCGGAGCCCTTCGGTCGCCATGCCGGCCGCGAAGGTCACCGCATGCTGCTCTGCAATGCCCACGTCGAACGTGCGGGTGGGGAAGAGTTCGGCGAACTTGTCGAGCCCGGTGCCCGACGGCATGGCCGCCGTTACCGCGACGATGCGGCTATCGGCCTTGGCTTCCTGGATCAGGGCCTCGGCGAAGACATTGGTATAGCTCGGCGCGTTCGACGGCGCCTTGGCCTGTGCACCGGTGATGACGTTGAATTTCGACACGCCATGATATTTGTCGGTCGAGGACTCGGCGGGCGCGTAGCCCTTGCCCTTCTTGGTCACGACATGGATCAGCACGGGGCCGGACTCGGCGTCGCGCACGTTTTGCAGCACGTCGATCAGGTCGTTGAGGTTATGTCCGTCGATGGGGCCAACATAGAAGAACCCGAGTTCCTCAAACAGCGTGCCGCCGGTGAAGAAGGAGCGGGCGAACTCCTCGGTCTTGCGGGCCGTCTCGTGGATCACCTTGGGCATCTTGCCGGTGATCGATTTGGCGGTGTCGCGGAAGCCCCGGTAGAACGGGCCCGATACAAGCTTGGCGAGATAGGAGCGCAGTGCGCCGGTCGGCGGTGCGATCGACATGTCGTTGTCGTTGAGGATGACGATCAGCCGGGCGTCCATGGCGCCGGCATTGTTCATCGCCTCATAGGCCATGCCAGCCGACATGGCGCCATCGCCGATGACGGCAATGACATTGCGCTTCTCGCCCTTCAAATCCGAGGCCACAGCCATGCCGAGGCCGGCCGAGATCGAGGTGGAGGAATGGCCGGCGCCGAACGGATCGAACGGGCTCTCGGCGCGGCGCGTAAAGCCGGAGAGGCCGTCCTTCTGGCGCAGCGTGCGGATGCGGGCGCGGCGGCCGGTCAGCACCTTGTGCGGATAGGCCTGGTGGCCGACGTCCCAGATCAGGCGGTCGTTGGGGGTCTCGAACACGGCGTGGATGGCAACCGTCAGTTCGATGACGCCGAGGCCGGCGCCCAGATGGCCACCAGTCACTGAAACGGCGTCGATCACCTCGGCGCGCAGTTCGTCGGCGACGGTGCGCAATTCGTCGCGGCTCAGAGCCTTGAGGTCGTCAGGCGACTGGGTCTTGTCGAGCAGAGGAGTTAGCGGCTTGTCTGACACGCGTCTTAAGCCTTGCCGGCACTTGTTGTTCTCCCTGACTTAGAGAGAACAATCCGGCATTGCAATGGAAAGACTTAACGCGTGGCGACGAGCAGCGGCGCGTTGGTCACAAATTGATCGTAATCGAGGGGCTGGCCGAGGTCGGGCAGGAAGGCCATGCGGCCGGCCATCGGCCCGAGTTCGGCTTCCTTATCGAGGTAGCCTTCGGCCTCATAAAGCTCGGCAAAATGCCCGTCGGACATCAATACCGGCATGGTCAGCGTCTCGTTGACGTGGTCGACTTCGGGCGCCACGAGCTCAGTATTGCGGCTCTTGATGCTGTTGATCGGCTGGCGGTCAGCGACAACTTCACGCACCGCAGCGGCAGCGCTGGCCGAGGACGAACTGCTCACTGCATTGAAGGTGGTGTCGAACAGGCCCATCAGCGATTTTTCGGCGCCGCCGAGCGAGGCGGTGACCAGATTGGCGTCGACACCGGGCTTCAGACCGCTGGCCGGGCCGTTGTCGCCTTCGATCAACATCTTGAGCGCCGTATTGCCGGGGGCATAGGCAGCGACAATGTCGTTCTTGGGCGTCATCAGCACGCGCGGCTGCGGTACGGTATTATCGATGGCCTCGAGGGCGCCAGATGGCCCGCCAAAACGGGCAGGGCGGGTTGCCGGTACGGGGGCGACGACACCATTATCGAGTGCGGCGACCTGCATTTCGGCGCCCCGCGAACCCGGGCGAGACAGCGGCACGGGCGCGTCGATCTCGATGGTCGCAACGGTACGCTGGGCCGGTTCCTGCAACGCGGCGAGCATGATGCCCGGGGCATCCGAGCCATAAAGGCGCGACGGGCGTTGCATCGGAATGGGGGCGATATGGCCCGTCTCGTCGGCCACCATGATGGCCGGCATGCCCATATCGGGCGTCACGACGGCGCCGTTGCAGGGCACCATCTTGCACTTTTTCCATTCGGCCTCGGCATAGGCGCGGCCCGAGGAGGAGAGCGGCTTGCCGTCGGTCGGCACGTGCAGGGTCTTGCCGTCCGGGAAGACCTTCTTCAACTGCGCGCGGGTCATGCGCGGCCAGGCGCGCACGGAACCAGTATCGGCATGAACGAAGGGGCTGCCCGAGGTGGGGTAGTAGCCGATGCCGCCGACCTGGTGGCGCATCACGGTCTCGCGCAGGGTCGAGAGCTTGACCCCGGGGATGAAGAAGTCGATCGCCTTGCCCTTCATGTGCTGGGAATTCTCGGCAACGCCGGAGGACTTGGCGCGCAGCATGTTGTTGGTCTTGGGCGAGCGGTAGGATGAAACGATGTTGATCGGCTGGGTCGCGCCGACTTCCTGGTACACGGTCCAGAGCAGGTCAAAGAGCGCCGGATCCATATTGGTCGGCTCTTTGGTGCGCCAGTCGGCAAGGAAGACGTTGAGCTCGCGCAGAACCTTCTTGTCGTACTGGCCGTTGCGGCGGAAGGTGAATTTGCCGACGTCGCCGGTATGGGTGTGGCGCATATAGATGGTGCGATCGCCGCCCGGCGCTGCCGCGACGGAGACGGTGGTGGTCGGGATCACGGTCGTCAACGCCACGATCACGGCAAAACACAGCCGCAACAGACGTTGCCAATTCGAAATTGGTTTCCCCAGCACGCCCCACAAGCCCTTGTAACAAACCCTAGAGAGGGAAAGGTACCGTCAAGACTATTACAGTCGATTAACGCTAACCACTTCCCGCGGCGCCTGTCACCAGCCACCCTCACTACTGCTTTTAGGCAAAAAACGAGGCTGAACCAAGGCTAAATTCCTAAGCACGGGTAAACGCTTGGCGTTTTGCACCGGCCCGGACAAGGCAAAGCCCGGGGCCAAGGTGCCGCCGGGCTTTGGAAATTATGGCCCGAAGGCCAGGGATATCTACTGGTTCAACAGCTCGATGAGCTTCTTGTTTGCGCCGTAGACGTCGCCATAGGAGCGGATGGTGCCGTCCTCGTCGACTCGCAGGGTGAAGTAGCTGAGGTGCACGGGGATGTGGTTCTTGACGTTCACCCACGTCTCCCTGCTGCCGAACATGCCTTCGAGCGAGGCGCGGCTTACGCCGGGCTCGTGTTCGGTTAGCGCGCCGGCGAATTCCATCGGGTTCTCGACGCGCACGCAGCCGTGGCTGTAGGCGCGGTAGGAGCGGGCAAAGAGCGATTTCGATGGCGTATCGTGCAGGTAGACGTCGTGCTGGTTGGGGAACAGGAACTTCACCTGGCCCAGCGCATTGCCGGCGCCCGGACGCTGCCGGACGTGGAAACTGTTGATATTGGTCGAGCTCCAGTCGATCGCAGCGGCGTTCACCACCTTGCCGCCCGACAGCATTTCCATGTTCTGGCCGGCCAGGTAGTTCGGATTGGCCAGCAGGTGCGGGCGGATTTCGTTCGCCTTGATCGAGGCCGGAACGTTCCAGTACGGGTTGACGACGATGTGCTCGATCTCGTCGGAGAACACCGGCGTCTGGTTCTTGGGCGTGCCGATGACGACGCGCGTGGTGTACTTCTCCTGCCCGTCTTCCATGATCCGGAGGCGGAATTCGGGGAGATTCACGAAGACGTGGAACCGGCCGAACTCCTCCGGCTCCCAGCGCCACCGCTCCATATTGGCAATGATGTCGTCCTTGGTCGCTGCCATGCCGCCGTTGAGGGCCGCGATGGTTGCGGGGCCGGCAATGCCGTCGGCGGTGAGGTCCAGGCTTTCCTGGAAGGTCTTGACTGCCGCCACCAGCTCTTCGTCATAGCTCAGATCGGGTGCGGCGTCGGCGCCGGCCGTCTCCGGCACGTCCGGCTCGGCCACGCCGAGGCGCTGGCGGAGCAGGGGGATGCGCTCGTCGGTCATGCCGGGCTTGAGCGTCTTGCCGTCCGGGATCTCGACATGGTCGATGGTGGCGCTCTCGTCGAACTTGGCCAGCGCAGCCTTCAGCCGGCCGAATTCCGCGTGCTTGGGCTCGAGATCGGCGAAAATCTTGGCCGGATCATCCGCCGAAGCCAACTTCATCAGCATCTCGGCTTCGTTGATCCGCTTGGGCGTGATGGTCCAGGTCTTGTTGACCAGCAGCGGGTTGACGCGCCCGCCATAGATGTCCTGGGCATACTTCACGGCCGCAGCCGAGAAGGCCGTTTCGACGGCTGCGAGCTTGGCCGGATCGGTGCCGGCGGCAGCAAGGTCGAGTTCCGGGGTCAAATAGTCTGACGGGCGGAAGCCTTCGGCAGCGGCGCCCTTGAAAGCGGTCATGATGGCTTCAGCGGCGGGAGCAAAGCTCACCGCGCCATTGGCGCCTTCCTGCAGCCAGAGCGGCTCGAAGTGGCGGGCGCCGTAGAAGAAGTAGAGTTTCTGCGCCTGGGTGTAGGCGCGGGTGTCCTTGGCGGCGTCGCGATAGGCGCCGGAAAGGCCGGATTTGATGACGCGGGCCAGCTCGGTCTGGGGCGGCGCGATGATCACGCGGGTCGCGTCGATACCCGCGACCTTGACGATCTCCTGGGAGAGAACCGGGCCGGCAGCGCCGAAAAGGACCACGCCGGCAAGCAGGGATGCCATCAACCTACGCATAAAGTCTCCGTGCCCCGAGGGCCCAAAATGTGGGGTAGCGCGACGGATGGGAGGACCCTAGCGCAGCTCGACCCAAAGCATGGTCTTGCTTATCCCACGAACCTTAACACTGACAATTCCACACGATTTTGTGAGAGCGGTCTGTGGCCAGGCTGCAACGGAAACTGCCTAGGCCGCTTCGCTCTCGATGCCATCGTCGAGACCATATTCCCGGAGCTTGCGATAGAGCGTTGAGCGCCCAATCCCCAGCGCACGGGCCACCCGCGACATGCGGTTGCCGTAGTGTCGCAGGGCAAAGGCGATGAGGTCGCGCTCGAGATCGGCGAGCGCCGTCACTTCGCCCTTGGCATCGAGGAACCGGTCTGGAATTGCCTCCCCTTTTTCCGCTTCACGAATGCGAGCGGTAGCGTGGTCGATATGAACGGGCGCTGAAGGGGTGGGCAGGCTCTCGGTCATACGCAGCGCATCGGCCCGGCCGGCCGTCTGCGCCACGATCTGCGGGAAGTCGGCGATTTCGAGATAGGCGCCATCGCAGAGCACCACGGCGCGATAGACGGCATTTTCGAGCTGCCGGATATTGCCAGGCCAGTTGTAGGTCTTGAGCATCTCCAGCGCGGGCTGGGAAATCCCCACCACGCGCTTGCCTGCCTCGGCCGACAGCCGCGAGATGAAGTGGTTGACCAGCAGCGGAATGTCCTCGGTGCGCTCGCGCAGGGGCGGCACGTAGATCGGGAAGACGTTGAGCCTGTAGTAGAGGTCTTCGCGGAAGACCCCGTCCTTGGCGAGATTCAGCAGTCGGCGGTTGGTGGCCGAAATGATCCGGACATTGACCCGTTCGACGCGGCTGGAGCCCACCGGCTCGATCTCGCCTTCCTGGATGACGCGCAGCAGTTTGACCTGCGTATCGAGCGGCAGTTCGCCGACCTCATCAAGGAAAATGGTGCCGCCATGGGCCTCGGCGAACTTGCCGGCATGGTCCGACACGGCGCCGGTGAAGGCGCCTTTTTTGTGCCCGAAGAGGATGGATTCGACGAGGTTGGCGGGGATGGCGCCACAATTGACGGTGACGAAGGGCTTGCCGGCGCGGTCGGAGGTGCCCTGGATCACTCGGGCGATCAGTTCCTTGCCGACACCGGTCTCGCCTTCGACCAAAACCGGGATCGGGGTCTTGGCGGCCTTGATGCTGAGTGAGGTGACCCGGTCCATGGCGGGGGAGCGGGTGATGATGTCCGACAAGCCCAGCGTACCGGCGCGGCGGTTGCGATCGGAGCGGACGAGGGTTTCGAGCTCTTCGAGCTTGAGCGCGTTGCGCAATGAGATGATCAGACGCTCGGGCGCCACCGGCTTGACGAAGAAGTCCGCCGCGCCGTGGCGCATCGCCGTAACCACTGTTTCCAAAGAGGAATTTGCCGTCTGTACGACAACCGGGGTGGTCAGGTTTTCGCGCGCCATCGTCTCCAAGACGGCCATGCCATCGACGTCGGGCATCACCAGGTCGAGCACCATGACGCCGATTCCGGAATCGGCGCGCAGCAGGTCGAGGGCCTGGCGGCCGCCGGTGGCGGTCATGGGTACGAAACCGGCGCGGTTCGCCACCTCGGCGGTGAGGCGGAGCTGGACCGGGTCATCGTCGACGATAAGGACGCGCGTCATTGTTCCCCAAGCTGTTGTCATTGCGCGCCCGGGCTGCGTTCCCGAATCGCGCTGTGCCGTTTTGAAGCAGCATGAGGAGAGGGGGTTAAGAGGCGATTAAGGCTATGCAATCGGTGACGTGCCTTGGCACCGGCGCGGGCCGTGGCTATGGTCGCGCCGCCCAAAATCAAGAAAGAGATGCGCCATGAGCCAGTCGGAAGCCACGACCCAGAAGGGGCATAACCAGTTGGGAACGTTGCCGGTTTGGGATCTTTCCGATCTCTATGCGGGCAATGACTCGGCGGA
>DASWWF010000454.1:0-2567 GCA_036401035.1 Devosia sp. | reverse complement strand
CCTATGTCCGCGTCGGCGGCAAGCTCAAGCCGGCATCGTGGGACGAGGCTTTCGCCGCGGTCGCCAAGGCCATCAAGGCCTCGGGCGGCGGCAACAAGGTCGGCGCCATCGCCGGTGACCTGGCTTCGGTCGAGGACATGTTCGCGCTCAAGGCGCTGATGACCTCGCTGGGTTCGGGCATGACCGATTGCCGTCCGGCCATGTCGGGCATCGATCCGGGCTCGCCACGCGCTGCCTATACTTTCGGCCCCGGCATTGCCGGCATCGAAGAGGCGGACGCCATCCTCATCATCGGCTCGAATCCGCGTAAGGAAGCGGCGGTGCTCAATGCCCGCATCCGCAAGACCTGGCGCGCCAAGGGCCTGCCGATCGCCGTCATCGGCCAGAACGCCGATCTGACCTATCCGACCCAGTATCTGGGCGACGACTTCTCGATCCTCGCCGACATCGCGGCCGGCAATGGCTGGGCCGAGACGTTCAAGGCCGCCAAGAAGCCGCTGATCATCATCGGCGAAGCGGCCGTGTCGCATGGCGCCGCCTGGTCCAAGCAGATTGGCCGCGATGTCATTTCGCTCGCCGCCAAGCTGCTCACCACCCACGGCAACATTGCCGAAGGCTGGAACGGCTTTGCGCTGCTGCACAATGCCGCCGGCCGCGTCGGCGGTCTCGATATCGGCTTTGTGCCGCATGACGGTGGCGTCTGCTCGGCCGACCAGATCAAGGCAGCTGGCGAGGGCAATCTCGACGTGCTGTTCCTGCTCGGCGCCGACGAGTACGACATGTCGGCCATGGGCAAGGCGTTCGTGGTCTATGTCGGCACGCATGGCGATGCCGGCGCGCACCGCGCCGACGTGATCCTGCCGTCCGCGACCTACACCGAGAAATCGGGCACCTATGTCAACACCGAAGGCCGGGTGCAGGTCGCCGAACGCGCCGTGTTCCCGCCGGGCGACGCCAAGGAAGACTGGGCGATTTTCCGCGCTCTGTCGGCCGTCCTCGGTTCGGCGCTGCCGTTCAACTCGCTGAGCCAGCTGCGCGCCGCGATCTACGCCGAGTTCCCGCACCTTGCCCGGGTCGATCAGATCGCCCCGGCGTCGGCTGCGGACCTCTCGGGGCTCGCCAACAAGGCTGTGAAGACCAAGAAGGCGAAGTTTGCGCCGGCCGTCACCGAGTTCTATTTGACCAACCCCATCGCCCGCTCGTCGGCCGTGATGGGTGAATGCGCGGCGCTGGCCTCGGGCCTCAAGCAGGCTGCGGAGTAGGGATCGACATGGAATTCATCGCCCAAGCCGCTGACTATCTGCTCGGCATCCCATTCCTCGGATTGGGGTCGACGGTTGGCCATGTTTGGATCGGGCTCGCCATCCTGGTGGGCCTGCTGATCTTTACCGCGTTCATCCTGCTCGCCGACCGCAAGATCTGGGCGGCCGTGCAGGTGCGCCGCGGTCCCAACGTCGTCGGTCCGCTCGGCCTGCTGCAGTCCTTCGCCGATCTTCTGAAGTTCGTCTTCAAGGAGCCGGTGATTCCTGCCAGCTCCGACAAGGTCGTGTTCCTGCTCGCCCCGCTGGTCACCTCGATCCTGGCGCTCTCGGCCTGGGCGGTGATCCCGCTCGATCGCGGCTGGGCCATGGCCGACCTCAATGTCGGCGTCCTCTACATTTTCGCCATCTCGTCGCTGGGTGTCTACGGCATCATCATGGGCGGCTGGTCGTCGAACTCGAAATACGCCTTCCTGGGCGCGCTTCGTTCGGCGGCGCAGATGGTCTCTTATGAAGTCTCGATCGGCCTCGTGATCATCACGGTGCTGCTCTGCGTGGGGTCGCTGAACCTCACCGACATCGTCACCGCCCAGCAGGGCGGGGGCATTGCCGACATGCTCGGCGTGCCGTGGCTGAGCATCCTCAACTGGTACTGGCTGCCGCTGTTCCCGATGTTCGTGATCTTCTACGTCTCGGCACTGGCTGAAACCAACCGCCCGCCCTTCGATCTTCCCGAAGGCGAATCCGAGCTCGTGGCCGGCTACATGGTCGAATATTCGTCGACCCCGTATCTGCTGTTCATGCTCGGCGAATACATTGCCATCCTCCTGATGTGCGCCATGACCACGGTGCTCTTCCTCGGGGGCTGGTCGGCGCCGCTCGACCTGCCGCCGTTCAACTGGGTGCCGGGTCCGATCTGGTTCATCATCAAGGTCAGCCTGGTGTTCTTCATGTTCGCCATGGCCAAGTCGATCGTGCCTCGCTACCGCTACGACCAGCTGATGCGTATCGGCTGGAAGGTATTCCTGCCCATCTCCCTCATCATGGTCATCGTCGTGGCTGCCGTGCTGCAGCTGACCGGCTGGGGCTGGCACGGAGGTGCCGCCGGATGAAATTCTTCCAGTTCCTCAATGGTCTGCTGCTGCGGGAATTCGTCGGCGCCTTCTTCCTGGCGATGAAGTATTTCTTCGCGCCCAAGAAGACGATCAACTACCCGTTCGAGAAGGTGCCCTATTCGCCGCGCTTCCGCGGCGAGCATGCGCTGCGCCGCTATCCCAACGGCGAAGAGCGCTGCATCGCCTGCAAGCT
>DASWWF010000453.1:0-3340 GCA_036401035.1 Devosia sp. | reverse complement strand
GAATTCCGCTATGTTGCTGCCGACCCAGGCGCACCGCCATCGGCGGTGGATCTGCTCAGGGTGCTCAAGGGCGGCATCCAGGGCGAACTGGACATCATGCTTCGGCCGATGGCTGCCCTTCCGCCGGCCCGCAAGCACATTTCGTATCGCAATGAGCTGACGCGCGACTGAGCCCTGGTCACGAAAAGTATTCGCAGCTCTCGCCATTCCAATGGAAATCTGCGTCTTCGCAGCCGATCCGGTCATCGTTGAAGTCACTCGGCACCGGCGCCCGAGCTGCAGGTACCCCCGTCTCGGTCACCTGGCTGCCTGCCGCGGCGAAGAGGTCGAGGCCGCGGTCCTTGGGGTCGTCCTGGCGGTGGCGGTCGATGAGCGATTTCTGTTCGCCGCCGAAGTAGAACTTGAGACCGGCCATGGCGGTGACGTTGCCGTCTTCGCCGAAGCGGGCATCGGCGGTCAGCGAGAACGGTGTATCGAAGCTCGTCACCTGGTATTCCGCGCCGAGGTTCAGCGCCTCGTAGCCGAGCACCGAGCTGCCGCCGATGGAGAGGCGGAGGTCGTCGGTGGCGTACCAGGCAACATCGGCCATGGCGAAGTAGCCGGATTTATCGACCGCGGCGAGCGCATCGTAGTCGAGATTGGCGACGCCAGCCCATGCCTCGAGGCTCAACTGGCCGAGATAGAGTTCGCCTTCGGCGCCGACGGCGGTGAGCGTTGCGGTGCTCGAGCGCACCACACCGGCGGTGACCCCGGCGAGATAGAGATCGGGATCGCGGGTGAAGAGGTGCACCGCGCCGGCGCCGGCCAGGGCGCCATAGTTCTGAATCGAGAGATCACCCTGGAAGCCGAAGGTGTCGCCGAGCGGCACCGCAATGGAGCCGCCGATACGATAGGCGCCCGAAGCCGGGCTGGACACGCCGCCGCCGCTGACCTCGACCTTGCCGTTGACGCCGGAAACGGCCGGCCCCTCTGCAAACGCTACGCCAGCCACATAACACTGCATGCAGAGCACCGCGCCGATGGTGCCCGAAATTCTGAAAATCGAAGTCGACATGAACCCGCCCTTTAAGTCCTTGCAACCGAGCCTGATTTGCTCGCAAACGCAAGGCCGGGATCGACCTCTATCCACCGTGCAGGACTGGGTGTGGGCTATTTCGACAGGGTGAACGACTTCACATGTTGGCATACGGTGAGCAATCTGCCGATGACAGCGGAGCCCGGTCGTCCTCGTCGCCACACTAGACACACCAATGCCTTCAACCCAGTAGACTGGACAGGGGAAAGGCGTGGTTTTTGCCGGATTTCCGGGCTTTTCACGATCAAATGTGCGTTGTGAGGGCTCCCTGCAAACGTGACATTAACAGATAGACCTTAGTCTTACTTCGGTGCTTGGGAGCGCATCGGTGAATGTTTAAAGAAATTCGCGGCCTGTTGCAGATGCTCGACGAGCTCGACACCGAAGCTGGTGTCGATGTTCCGCCGGCGCCGGAACGCGACGCCGTCGACCTGCCGCAAAGCGTCGAGGCTGCTCCCGCCGCGGTGATGAGCGAGCGGCCGACCTCCTTTGTCTTCGACACCGATGTCGCCGCCGCCGCCTCGCTGCACTCGATCCTGATGTCGTCGGGCGTCGATGTGGAACTGCATGACAGCGCCGCGAGCCTCAAGCAGGCGATGTCGGCGCGCATCCCGCACCTGACCTTCATCGATGTGCGCGAGCAGGGCGACCTCGCCATCGACGCGCTGTTCGAGATGGGGGCGCTCAACTTCACTGGCGGCGTGCAACTGATGGGCGCCGGGCCGATGCCGGTGATGGAAGTGGTCAAGCGCATGGGGCAGCGGCACTCGCTGCAGATGCTGACCCCGCTCAAAAAGCCGCTCGACGTCAACGCCGTGCGCGGCGTGCTCAGCGCCCAGGGCATCAAATACACGCCGGTGGCTTCAGCCTCGGTGACGCTCGACGAAGCGCTGGCGCATGGCTGGATCGAATTCTGGTACCAGCCCAAGATCAACCTTTCCAAAAAGCAGATCGCCGGGGTGGAGACCTTCGCCCGCGTCCGCCACCCGGAACTGGGCACGCTGCCGCCCTCGATCTTCATGCAGGGCGCCACCGAAACCGATCTGATGCGGCTGACGCAGCTGGCGCTGGGCGCCGCGCTTGCTGCTGCCCGCAATTTCAGCCAGCTGGGCATCAATCTCCGCGTCGCGGTCAATGTGCCGGTCAGCGCGCTGGTGAACCTCCCCATCGCCGACATGGTGCGCGAACAGGGCCCCAAGCATGTGCGCTGGCCCGGCCTGATCCTCGATGTCACCGAGGCGCAGGTGGTCGGCGACGTCGATCGCGTGCTCGCCGTGTCGCAGGATCTGGCGGCGCAGAACGTCACGCTGGCCATCGACGACTTTTCGGGCGGCAAGCTGACCATGGTGCAGCTGCGCGACCTGCCGTTCTCCGAACTCAAGCTCGACCGCAACTTCGTCGATGGCTGCGCCACCAATGCGGGCCGGGCGCAAATCTGCGCCTCGGTGATCGAACTGGCCCATCACCTGGGCTGCGTCGCCGTGGCCGTTGGCATCGAACGGCTCGACGACATGAAGGCGCTGGCGACGCTGGGCTGCGATCTCGGCCAGGGGTTCCTGTTCGGCCAGCCGATGCCCGAAGAGCAGCTCGTCGCCGTGATGCTCAAGCGCGCCGTCGCGCCCGACCGGCCGAAATCGGCGCCGACCGACAACCTGTTGCGCGCCCGCTGGTAGCGGGGCTCGCGTTCAGGCGCTAGAAAGGCCGCATCCACGAGAGGAGCGGCCATGACCGGCACCATCGACACCATCGACCTGCCCGAGCTGGTGGCCATCGGCATTCCGGTCGATGCGCCCTGGAACGCGCTCAAGGTCGAGATGCCCAAGGCCTGGCATCGGCTCTTCGAACTCGACACCGGTGCGACCTCATTCCTCGGCGTCAGCTTCGAGCACGACTTCGACATGTGGCACGAATTCGTCGGCTACCTCGCCGCCACGGCCACCGAGATCCCGGATGGGCTCGTCCGCATCGTCATCCCGCCGCGGCGCTACCTGCGGCTCATCCATGACGGGCCGCTCGAAAAAATCCAGGCCGGTTTCGAGGCGCTCTACCATTCGGCTGCCGTTCAGGGCCTCAGTGCGACCGACTTCAAGCTCGATTTCGGCTACGCGCCCGGCCTGCCGCCGGGGCGGCACGAACTGCATGTCGCCATCACCAATCCGACGAGGCTGCTCGGCTGATGTACCAGGTCCCCCATTTCCGCGACGACGACCTTGAGGCCCAGCACGGGCTGATCCAAGCTCATCCGCTCGGGCTGCTGATTTCGGC
>DASWWF010000452.1:0-2981 GCA_036401035.1 Devosia sp. | reverse complement strand
CCATGTCGGGCAGGCGCTGGCGCGCGCCCTGGCGCCCTTGCCACTGCATGTGCATGTGATCGATACGCGGCCGGATGAACTCGCCGGGCTGCCGGCCAATGTCGAGCGCAGGGCGCTGGCGATGCCGGAAGCGGCGGTGCGATCGGCGCCGGACGGCAGCAGCTATGTCATCCTGACGCATGACCACGCGCTGGATTTCCTGATCGGGGCCGAGGCGCTGAAGCGCCGTGACGCGCCCTATGTCGGCATGGTCGGGTCGAAGACCAAGCGGGCAAAATTCCGCTCCTGGTACCTTTCCGAGGCTGGTGGCAGCCCGGAGGCGTTCGAGCGGCTGGTGCTGCCCATTGGCGGCAAGGCTTTCCCCGATGGGCTTGGGGATAAGCGCCCCGAGGTGATCGCGGCGCTGGCGGCGGCTGAGATTCTCGTTCAGATAGTCACAGAAACGTCAAACAGGCCGGTCGCGGGGGTGATGGCAGCTGATGGACGCTGAACTGCCTTATCGGCTGGAGCTTTCGGGGATCACCAAGCGGTTCCCGGGTGTGCTCGCCAATGACAATGTCGGCTTTGCCGTGCGGGCGGGCGAGATTCACGCGCTCCTGGGCGAGAACGGGGCCGGCAAGTCGACGCTGGTCAAGATGATCTACGGCATCCTGCAGCCCGATGCCGGCACCATCAAATGGAACGGGCAGGCGGTGGTCGTGCCCAATCCCAAGGCAGCGCGCAAGCTCGGCATCGGCATGGTGTTTCAGCACTTCTCGCTGTTCGAAGCGCTGACGGTGCTCGAAAACATCGCGCTGGGGATCGACGAGAAGATACCCGCGCGGGCGCTCGAGGGCCGCATCCGCGCTATCCTGGGTCAGTATGGCCTGATGCTGGATCCGCATCGCATCGTCTCGACCCTGTCGGTGGGCGAGCGGCAGCGCATCGAGATCGTGCGGGCCCTGCTGCTGGAGCCCAAGCTGCTCATCATGGACGAACCGACCTCGGTGCTGACGCCACAGGAGGTCGATCAGCTTTTCGTGGTGCTCCGGCTCTTGGCCAAGGAGGGCTGCTCGATCCTCTACATTTCGCACAAGCTCCATGAGATCAAGTCGCTCTGCGATACGGCGACGATCCTCCGGGGCGGCAAGCTGGTGGATACCTGCGACCCCAAGGTCGAGACCTCGCGCTCGATGGCCGAGAAGATGATCGGCGCGGGCCTCAAGGACATCGTCAAGGGCAAGGACCGGACGTTTGGCAAGCCGCGGTTCACGGCTACCCATCTGTCGCTGAAGTCCACCGCGCAGTTCGGTACCTCGCTCGAGGATATCGGGTTCGAAGTGCGGGCCGGCGAAATCTTCGGCATCGCGGGGGTGGCCGGCAACGGCCAGAACGAGCTGCTGCTGGCGCTCGACGGCGAAATCGCGGTCGGGCGCGATGCCATCGTGATGGACACGACGCCGGTGGGTGAACTGCATGCCAGCGACCGCCGCAAGCTCGGCCTCTGCGCGGTGCCGGAAGAGCGGCACGGCCACGCGGCGGTGCCGGACTTCACGCTCTCGGACAACACGGTGCTGACCGCGCGCGACCGGTTGCGCATGGTCACCGGCGGGCTCATCAAGGCGGGCGCGGCGAAGACCTATACCGGCGAGGTGATCGCCGCCTTTGCTGTGAAGGCACTCGGGCCGGGCGCCACGGCCGGGTCGCTCTCGGGCGGCAACCTGCAGAAATACATCATGGGTCGCGAAATCCTGCAGAAGCCTTCGGTGCTGGTAGTCAGCCAGCCGACCTGGGGCGTCGATGCGGGAGCCGCGGCGGCCATTCACCAGGCCATCGTCGATCTTGCAGCGAGCGGTTCGGCGGTGGTGGTGATCAGTCAGGATCTCGATGAATTGCTGTCGCTTTGCGACACGCTGGCGGTGATCAATGGCGGGCGGCTGAGCCAGAAGATGGTGGTGGGAGAGGTCTCGATAGAAGAGATTGGCCTCCTCATGGGCGGCGTGCACGGCACGGCCGAAGAAACACATATCGCACCGGGGGCGGCGCATGCAGTTCCGGCTTGAGAAGCGGCCGCAGCCGAGCCGGCTGATGCTCTACCTGGCGCCGGTGCTGGCGGTGCTGCTCACCATGGTGGTCGGCGCCATCCTGTTTTCCTCGCTGGGCTATGACGGCATCGGCGCGGTGCTCGAAATCTTCACCAAGCCACTGACCAATCCGCTCAAGTGGCAGGACCTCGGCGTCAAGGCGGCGCCGCTGATCATCATCGCGGTTGGCCTTTCTATCTGCTACCGCGCCAATGTCTGGAACATCGGGGCCGAAGGTCAGTATGTGGCTGGCGCGCTCGGTGGCACGGCCGTGGCGCTGCTCACCATGAAGATGCAGGGGCCCTGGATCCTGCCGATGATGATCGTCTGCGGCATCCTCGCCGGCATGGCGCTGGCGGCGATCCCGGCCTGGCTGAAGACGCAACTCGACGTCAACGAGATCCTGACCACGCTGATGCTCAACTACGCCGTGGTGCAACTGCTCTACTTCCTGCTGCGCACCTCGTGGAAGGACCCGATGGGGTTCTCGTTCCCCAAGACGCCGCTCTTCACCGCCAGCCAGTCGCTGCCCTATCTCTGGCCGGGAACGATCATGCATTGGGGCGTGCCCATCGCGCTCGTCGTGGCGCTGGTGGCGTGGTTCATCATGAGCCGCTCGGTGTTCGGCTTCCAGGTGCGCGTCGTCGGCTCGGCGCCGAACGCGGCGCGCTATGGCGGCTTCTCGGCTAAGCGGACCGTATGGCTGGCGCTGCTCGTCTCGGGCGGCCTTGCCGGTCTCGCCGGCGTGCTCGAAGCGGCCGGGCCCTTCCGGCAGCTGGTGCCGGCCTTCCCGACGGGCTACGGCTTTACCGCCATCATCGTGGCCTTTCTCGGTCGGCTCAATCCGCTGGGCTGCGTGATCGCCGGCGTCGTCCTCGCCATTTCCTATGTGGGGGGTGAAGTGGCGCAGACGACGAT
>DASWWF010000451.1:0-1926 GCA_036401035.1 Devosia sp. | reverse complement strand
CATGCAGCAGCAGCTCGGCGCCGAGATAGCCGAAGATCAGCGACACGATGGTGTAGGGCACCAGCTTGTCGCGGTGGCGCTTGATGTCGGCCCAGAAGCCGAACGCCCCGCTCATATAGCCGGGCAGGCTCGCATAGGTGTTCGATGCATTGGCGATCACCGGCGGAATACCGGCCGCCAGCAGGGCAGGGAACAGCACAAACGACCCGCCGCCGGCGAGCGTGTTGATCGCGCCGGCGATAAGGCCGGCACACAGCAATAATAGTTCGGTCAATCTCTGAGTCTCGCAAACCCGGCGTCAACCTAGTGGTCAAACCACTTGAGCGCCAACGCTTTTGCGTGATGCGGCGATCAGACTTTGTGATCGGGCGGGAGACGCTTCCAGTCAGGTCTCCCTCCCCGTGCGGGGAGGGACGGGGGAGACGGTGATGGGCAGGAAACGTCGGGGATGGGCAGGTGGACTTGGCCTCAACTTGACTTTCGGGCCCCAACACATCATCTACCGCAATGGCTGCTGGCGCCTGCCGCTCGCCGGGGAAACCCGATGGTGAAGTCCAGTCAGAGACGTGCTGATGATCGCTCGATACAACCGAGGCGGTGCATGGCAAGGCGAGCGCCCATGAGAAACCCGGCCTCCGTTTGAAACGAGGATCGCCATGTCTTTCTCTCTCGATACCCCCAGTGCCGCCAGCCTCAAGGCCGAGGCCAAGGTGCTGCGCGACGAGCGCAGTGCTGCCGGCACCCCCACCACCCATAGCGCCGCGCTCGAGGAGGTCGCCCGCCGCCACGGCTATCGCGACTGGAACACGGCTGTCGCCGCGCTGCCCGAGCGCTTTGTCACGCCCGTGCAGGTCGGCCAGCGCGTCAAGGGCACCTATATGGGCAAGCCGTTCATCGGGCTCGTGATCGGCATGCAGCTCACCCCGCCGCATTTCCAGGTGACGGTGAAGTTCGACCAGCCGGTGAATGTGAGCAAGTTCGCCTCCATGGTGCACAATCGCCAGCGCGTCACCACCACCGTGGATGTCCGCGGCGTCTCGGTCTCGCACACCAGCGACGGCGAGCCCCACATGCGGCTGCAGCGGCTCTAGGCAAATCGGCAAGCGGCGGATGCACATCCGCCGCTGTCACACCGCTGTGCCTGCCTTGCCTTCCATCGGCAACTGCCGATATATGGAGCCATTCCCGCAGCAGCACGGACGGCAGCCAGAATGACCACCCAGACCAAGCCCATCGAGCTCTATTATCTCGGCACCCCGAACGGCCGGAAGATCACCATCATGCTCGAAGAGCTGGGCGTGCCATACAACCTGCACTGGGTCGATATCGGCAAGGGTGATCAGTTCAAGCCCGAATTCCTCGCCATCTCGCCCAACAACAAGATCCCCGCCATCGTCGACCCCGAGGGTCCGAACGGCCGGCCGATTTCGATCTTCGAATCCGGCGCCATCCTCAAATATCTCGCCATCAAGTTCGGCCAGTTCTACCCGTCCGACAGCTACGACCAGGTCAAGGTCGACGAGTGGCTGTTCTGGCAGGTCGGCGGCTTCGGCCCCATGCTGGGCCAGAACAACCATTTCTCGGTCTACGCGCCCGAAAAGATCCCCTACGCCATCAAGCGCTACAAGGACGAGACGCACCGCCTGTTCCGCGTCCTCGATGGCCAGCTCGGCCGCATGTTCGCCGCCGGCAAGGACTACGTCGCCGGCGACTATTCCATCGCCGATATCGCCATCTACGATTGGTCGACGAGCTACCTGCGCTACGAGATCGACACCAACGAGTTCAAGCATTTCGACGTCTGGCAGCAGCGCATGGCTGCCCGTCCGGCCGTCATCAAGGCCAAGGCCATCCAGCGCCCCGAACCGCCGCGCGACCTCGCCACCGACAAGGAGGCCCAGAAGGTCCTCTTCAACCAGCGCTGAT
>DASWWF010000450.1:0-1945 GCA_036401035.1 Devosia sp. | reverse complement strand
GCCGTGATCCGCAAGGCCCTGGCTTCGGAAGTCGAGACGCTTGCCGATATCGCCTATGTCGCCTGGGACAAGGATCTGCGGCCGCTGCTGGCCGGGCCGGCGGCCAATCGCGACCTCGAACGGCGGCGGCTTAGTCACGAGGTCCACGCCAATCTCGACCGCACCATCGTCGCCGAGATCGACAGCGTCGCCGTCGGCTGGTGCAGCCGGGCGCGGGGCAGGGCCTACATCCCCTATCTCTTCGTGACGCCGCTGTTACAGAACCACGGCATCGGCACGCTGTTGCTGCACCGGATGGAATCGCTGCTCGAACTCGAGGGCGCCGACCGCGTGCAGCTCAATACGCTCGCCGACAATGTCCGCGCCGTCGCCTTCTACCAGCACCAGGGCTACCGCATCCTCGCCATGCGGCCCGAGGACCAGTCGGCGCACAATCCGGAGACCTCGATCCGGCTGGAAAAGCGCCTGGCACCCTATCGTGGGGCAATCGAGGACTGAGGCGGCGGGGCCCGCATGGGGGCACGTCCGGCACATCCAGCGCCCCTCTCTTGCGATTTCTAGGGCTTAGTCCTCACGAAGAGGTTCGGCCTAAACCCAAGAAATCGCTTTCTCCCCCGCAAGGGGGGAGAGGGGCGGAGACATCGTGCCACGGCGTCCTCTCTCCCCCTGCGGGAGAGAAAGCGAGGCCTTGGACTTAGCTCTTGCTAAGTCCTTAGCCGAGCAAGAGAGGGGCGCGCGAACTCTCAACCGAGCGAGTTGCACGCAAACCGGCTTCTGGCATAGACAAGGTCGGACTGAACAAAGGCCTTAGAGACAGCATGACTCTGATCGATACGCGTACGCCCAACCCCAAGAACTTCATCGCCGGGGCGACCGGGGACTGGGAGATCGTCATCGGCATGGAAGTCCATGCGCAGGTGCTGTCCGAGAGCAAGCTGTTCTCGGGCTCATCGACCGAGTTCGGCTCGCCGCCCAATTCGAATGTCAGCTTCGTCGATGCGGCCATGCCGGGCATGCTGCCGGTGATCAACGAGGAATGCGTGCGCCAGGCGGTTCGTACCGGCCTCGGGCTCAGGGCCGCGATCAACAAGCGCTCGGTCTTTGACCGCAAGAACTACTTCTACCCGGACCTGCCGCAGGGCTACCAGATCAGCCAGTTCAAGGACCCGATCGTCGGCGAGGGGCAGGTCTATATCGATGTCGACGGCGAGCGCATCGAAGTGGGCATCGAGCGCCTGCATCTCGAGCAGGACGCCGGCAAATCGATCCACGACCAGCACCCGAACATGAGCTTTGTCGATCTGAACCGCTCGGGCGTGGCGCTGATGGAAATCGTCAGCAAGCCCGACCTGCGGTCGTCGGAAGAAGCCAAGACCTATATGAGCAAGCTGCGCACCATCATGCGCTACCTCGGCACCTGTGACGGCAACATGGAGCAGGGCTCGCTGCGCGCCGACATCAACGTCTCGGTGCGCAAACCGGGCGGCGAATTCGGCACCCGCTGCGAGATCAAGAACGTCAACTCGGTCCGCTTTGCCGGCCAGGCCATCGAGTTCGAGGCGCGCCGCCAGATCGACATTCTCGAAGACGGCGGCAAGATCGACCAGGAAACCCGGCTCTACGACCCCAAGACCGGCGAAACGCGCTCGATGCGCTCCAAGGAAGAGGCGCACGACTATCGCTACTTCCCGGACCCGGACCTGCTGCCGCTCGAATTCGACCAGGCTTTTGTCGACAACCTGGCCAAAGACCTGCCGGAACTGCCCGACGAGAAGCAGGACCGCTTCATCCGCGACTATGGCGTGACGCCCTATGACGCGATGGTGCTGACGCTGGAGCGCGAGACCGCCGACTACTACGAAGCGGCCGTGGAGCATGGCGGGACCAAGCGCGACGGCAAGGCAGTCGCCAACCTCGTCACCGGCGACATCGCCGCCTACGCCAA
>DASWWF010000449.1:0-3782 GCA_036401035.1 Devosia sp. | reverse complement strand
AGCGACGACGTGGCGGCCACGGTCTTCGGCGGTCTTGAGACCGAGGCCTTCGGACTGGATGGCGGCCTGGCCGTTCGAGCCGTAGCTGGTGTCGAGTTCCTTGCCCTTCACCTTGAACGAGACGATGTCGGGTGCCTCGGTGGTCTTGAAGCCGAGGGTCGACGGAATGGCTTCGCCGGTCGCGCCACCATAGCCGGTGGTGACCCAGCTACCGTCCGACAATTGGGCGGCAGCATAGGCTTCGGTGAAGCCCTGGTCGGCGACGAAGGGGTTGAACACGGCGACGCCCGGCGTGGCGGTGAGGCCGATGGCGTCGGCCGAGGACTGTGGCGAGACGAAGCCGCCGAAAGTCTGGTCCAGCGTGCCATCGGCATTGAGGTGGATCAGGATGACGTGGTTGCGCAGCGTGTCACCGAGATTGGTGTATCCGGCGCTCATGATCGAGCCGTCGGCGCCGATGGTGACGCGGCGGCCGCCTTCGTTGAGGGCCTGGGCCGAGTGATAGGTGAACGGCTTGCCGCCGTTGAAGGCCGGATCGATGCTGCCGTCGGCAGCGATCAGGCGGGTGACGTAGCGATCGGCATCGGTGCGGCCAGAACCTTCGGCAGCGGCGCCATGGCCGGCGACGACGAGCTTTTCGGTGCCTGAGGAATTATCCACCTGGAGATCCCAGGCGGTGTCCTGCGGCGGGTTTTCGACGCCCGGGAAGGAGTCGTTGCTGGCATTGGCCCAGCCGAACACGACTTCCACCGCGCCGGTATCGCCACCCCAGGTGCCGGTGACCTGCTTGCCGGTCGAGTCGAAGCGCACGAGGAAGACCGAGATGCCGCCATCGGCCTCGTTGACATTGACCGCTGCGACCACATCGCCATTGGCGAGCGGGGCGACGGCGAGCGACTGCTCGACGCCGGGGCCGAGATCGACTTCGGCGAAGCCGTCTTCGCTGAAGGTGGTGTCCGGGGTGCCGTCGGCATTGAGACGGCCCACGACCACGACGGTCGACGGGTTGGTTTCGGCGGACGGATCGCCCAGATGGCCCGAGACATAGATCTTGCCATCGGCACCATAAGCGAGGCCGCGGAAGTCATTGGCTTTGTCGGCAGTGACGAAATCGGCGGTGGACGTGATGTCCTGTGCCAGGGCAGTGCTGGTGAGCAGCACGGCGCCCAGAGTGATGAGGCTACGGATCAGCATGGGGAGTCCTCTCCATTGCGGCCGAGGCACACGACCCTCTCGTGCACCGGGACCGACGCTGAGGGCTGGGTTGGGCGTACGTCCCCTGCCTTGCCCGAAACAAGTCGCCGCCGGTCACATGCCGGGGACGACAACCAGAATGCCGAGCCGGTTGCCGGCCTGGCGAAGATCGCGCGCGAGATTGGTGAGCGCCTTGACGGCGGCATCGGCGGTGGCGCGCTCCGGGCTACCCGAAGGCGGCGCCAGGAAGCGCTCATAGGGCGCGTTCATCGCGCCCAAGGCCGATTCCGCCGTGGCGAAGCCGGCAGTGATCCTGGCGCCCAGCTCGGCGTCGGTGGCATCGACCAGTGTGTCGAGGCCGGTTTCGAAATAGACCGCTTTCGCCCCGGCGAAGGCATGCGCGAAGTCGTCGGCCGAGGTCCGGCTGAAGGGCGACGGCTGGAAATTGACATTGGCAGGGAAGAGCCCGGCGCCGATGCGGCGGAGCGGCACTTCGTAGCCGACCAGCGCCGCCATGCCCGCAAAGGCACGGCCGAGCGCGTTGCGCTGGTCCATGGCTTCGACCGAAGCGCGATAGTTGTTGCTGCCGGGGGCCCAGGCGGCGGCGACCACGGTCATGTCGTTGAGAAAGAGCTGCGCCAGCGCGGCGGCATATTCGCCGCGGCGCGCCCCGGCCTCGCCGGCAAAGACCTCGGCACTGGCGGCGCCGTCAGCGCCCCAAAGCAGATATTCGAGCACATGCAGGCCGGTGGTGATCTTGGCCGGCGCTTCGATCTTGTTGAGGCGCGCGATGGCGCGGAAGGCCAGCGACTGGCTGCTGTCGGCGAGGAGGCCGTCGATCAGCGCCGGATCGACCGGCCAGGCATTAAGGCGCGGGAAGGGACCCCCAGGACCGTCGACCGGACCGGCATAGTTGAGGAAGGCCTCGGTCTCCATGTAGGCGGCGCGGGCGGTGAGCCAGGCTGCACGGGCGGCGTCGAGCGTTTCGGCGTCCGGCGCGGCGCGGAGCGCGTCGACAGCCTCGCGCAGGGTCGCGGCAGCTTCCTGCGCGGCGGCATAGGCCTTGGCCACGAGGTCGACATAGCCGGCGACCTGAGCCCTGGCGTCATAGGCGAAAGCGCTGGCATCGGTGCTGGAGAGGCGGAATTCGGTGATGGTGCCGAGCACCGGCCCGCCGCCCTCGTTGGGGCCGCCTTCGCCGGCGGCCTCGGCCTGGGCGATGTGGGTGCGGGGACGATCGGGCAGGGCCGCGCCGGACTTGACGGTGGGATCGAGCACCGGGGCCTCGCGGGCTGTGGCGATCGCGCCGGGCGATGTGCTGCCGACCAAGAGGGCGGTGCCCAGTCCGATCCAGATCCGCGTCTTGCGCTGCACCCCAACCCCCGTATTCCACACTGGGCCGCTTGCGGGCCGCGGGGGCAACGCTTAATGAAAGCTGACAGGGCAAGTCAACTATGCTTTATGCAGCAAAGTTGCGATTGAAGGCGTGCCGGATGATCTTGTGTATTGGCGATGTGCTGGATTCGGCCGGGCTCGGCGAGCTGCGCGGCACCATTGCGAGCGGCGTGTTCGTCGACGGAGTCCTCAGTTCGGGCTGGGCTTCGCGGCTGGTCAAGAACAATGAACAGCTCGGCGCCGGGCCTGCTCTGGAGGCGGCTCAACAAAAAGTGATTGCCGCACTCAAGAATAATCCGGTGTTCACCTCGGCGGTGATGCCGCGGCATTTTGCGCCGCCGCTTTTCGCCCGCTACGTGCCGGGCATGCAGTTCGGCAGCCACATGGACAACCCACTGATGGGGCCGGACCACATGCGGGCCGATGTCTCGATCACCATCTTCCTCTCCGATCCCGAGAGCTATGACGGCGGCGAACTGGTGATGGAAACGACCGGCGGCGAGGCGGCCTACAAGCTGCCGGCTGGTTCGGCGGTGACCTATCCGACCACCATGCTGCACCGGGTCGAGCCGGTGACCCGCGGCACGCGCGAAGTCGCAGTGACCTGGGCGCAGAGCCTTTTCCGCCGCCCGGACCACCGCGAAATCCTCTTTGATCTCGAACGCACCGCCCGCGCCATCTTCGAGCGCGAGGGCAAGTCCGAGCATTACGATCTCATCAACAAATCCACGTCAAACCTCCGCCGCCTTTGGGTCGACTAAGGGACTTCCAATGCCGCTTCTGCGCCGCCTTCTCACTACCCTCGCCATCACTGCCCTTGCCGCTCCGGCGTGGGCGCAGGATGCGGGCATCACGGTCTATACCAGCCAGCATCAGGCGCTGACCCAGGCCTGGGCGGATGCGTTCACGGCCAAGACCGGCGTGCCTGTCGCCATCCGCAAGGGCACCGACATCCTGATGGCCAACCAGATCATCCAGGAGGGGCTCAACTCGCCCGCCGATCTGTTCCTGACCGAGAATTCGCCGGCCATGACCATGGTGGAAGAGGCTGGGTTGTTCTCGCCCGTGGTGCCCGAGACGCTGGCGCAGGTGCCGGAGGAATTCCGCCCCAAGAGCGGCATGTGGACCGGCATCGCGGCCCGCACCACGGTCTTTGTCTACAACACCGACCTTTTGAGCGAAGCCGACCTGCC
>DASWWF010000448.1:0-3397 GCA_036401035.1 Devosia sp. | reverse complement strand
CCAGCGGCGCTATTCTGTGGATCCGCAAGAACCTGTTCGCGACCCCGACGGACGCGATTCTGACCCTGCTCGGCATCGCCTTCCTGTTCTGGGCCGTACCGCCAATCTTCGGCTTCCTCATCGGTCAGGCCGTCCCTCCGGGCGGCACCGTCGAGGATTGCCGGGCGGTGGGAGCAGGGGCGTGCTGGGCCTATATCGCGGCCCGCATCAACTTCTTCATCTACGGCTTCTACCCGATCGATCAGTACTGGCGGCCCAACATCGTCTTCGCGATGCTGGCCGTGCTGCTGATCCCGCTGTTGATCCCCAAGGCGCCGTTCAAGCGCATCAACGCGCTGCTGTTCTTCTTCGGCACGCCGATCGCCACCTATTTCCTGCTCAATGGCGGCGTCCTCGGCATGCGGCCGGTGCCTACCGAGCAGTGGGGCGGCCTCCTCGTGACGCTGATCATCTCGCTGGTCGGCATCTGCGTTTCGATCCCGATCGGCATCCTGCTGGCGCTCGGCCGGCAGTCCAAGCTGCCGGTGATCAAGACGCTCTGCATCGCCTTCATCGAACTCTGGCGCGCGGTGCCGCTGATCACGGTCCTCTTCATGGCCTCGATCATGCTGCCGCTGTTCCTGCCGCAGGGCACGTCGGTGGATAAACTCCTCCGCGCGCTGGTCGGCGTGACGCTGTTCTCGTCGGCCTACATGGCCGAGGTGATCCGCGGCGGCCTGCAGGCCATTCCGCGCGGGCAATATGAGGCAGGCGCGTCGCTGGGCCTCGGCTACTGGCAGCGCATGGGCTTTATCGTGCTGCCGCAGGCGCTCAAGCACGTGATCCCAGGCATCGTGAACAACTTCATCTCGCTGTTCAAGGATACCTCGCTGGTGTCGATCGTGGGCATCTTCGACCTGCTCAACACCGTCCAGGCCGGTACGTCCGACGCGAACTGGTTCTCGCCAACCCAGGCGATCACCGGCTATGTTTTCGCCGCGGCGGTCTACTGGGTGTTCTGTTTCTCGATGTCCCGCTACTCAATGTATATGGAGCACCGGCTCGATACCGGTCACAAGAGGTAACCATGTCCGATATTTCCAGCGCCGTCGTCGACCGGAACATCGACCGGCAGAACATGACCGTGAGCCAGACCGACGTGGCCGTCGAAATCGACGCCATGCACAAGTGGTACGCGGATTTCCATGTGCTGCGCGACATCAACCTCAAGGTGATGCGGGGCGAGCGTATCGTCATTGCCGGCCCCTCGGGCTCGGGCAAGTCAACGCTGATCCGCTGCATCAACCGGCTCGAAGAGCATCAGCAGGGCCACATCATCGTCAACGGCACGGAGCTGACCTCCGACCTCAAGCGCATCGACGAAGTGCGGCGTGAGGTCGGCATGGTGTTCCAGCACTTCAACCTCTTTCCGCATCTGACGATTCTGCAGAACCTGACGTTGGCGCCGATCTGGGTGCGCGGCATCCCCAAGGCGCAGGCCGAAGAGACCGCCATGAAATATCTCGAGCGGGTGAAGATCCCCGAGCAGGCCAACAAATATCCCGGCCAGCTCTCGGGCGGTCAGCAGCAGCGCGTGGCGATCGCCCGCTCGCTCTGCATGAATCCCAAGATCATGCTGTTCGACGAGCCGACCTCGGCGCTCGACCCCGAAATGGTCAAGGAAGTGCTCGAAGTGATGATCTCGCTGGCCGAAGACGGCATGACCATGCTCTGCGTGACCCACGAAATGGGCTTTGCCCGGCAGGTGGCCAACCGCGTCATCTTCATGGACCAGGGCCAGATCATCGAAGAGAACGAGCCCGAGGAGTTTTTCTCGGCGCCGCAGCACGAACGCACCAAGCTCTTCCTCAGCCAGATCCTGCATTGACGCCAGCCTTGCCTTGACCCGGGCATACTCCATCGGAATAGTGCCCGGCGCGAAAGGGGAGTCCTGGTGAGAGTTCTTCGGGCCGCGCTGCACGGCGCCATGGTTCTGATCGCGCTGGCGTTTTCGGCGCCGGTCGTGGCGCAGCCGCTGGCGGCGCCGGGGCCGACGCTGGCGGCGGTCAAGGCGCGCGGGCACGTCATCTGCGCCACCAGCGACCCGCTGACCGGCTTTGCCCAGGCCGGCGCGGACGGGCTCTGGTCGGGCTTTGACGTCGACTTCTGTCGCGCCGTGGCGGTCGCCATTTTCGGCGATCCGACCAAGATGGAATTCGTGGCGCTCTCGGGCGACAGCCGCTTTGCGCAGCTGCAGACCGGCACGGTCGACCTGATCGCGCGGAACGGGCCGTGGACCATGCGGCGCGATACCGGCTATGGCGCGAGTTATGTCGGTACGTCGTTCTTCGACGGGCAGGCGTTCATGGTGCCGCAGTCGCTGGGATCGGTGTCGGCCTTCGAGCTTGACGACGTCGCCGTTTGCGTCCTCGACGGACCCGAAGAGCTTGCCGCCATTCGCGAATTTTTCTTCAACACGCAGGCGACCTATTCCGAGGTGCTGTACGAGGACCGCGAGGATCTCGCCGTCGCCTATCGCTCGGGGCTCTGCAATGCAGTGTCGGCGCCGGCGAGCTGGCTCAACGCCATCCGCCGCAGCCTGCCCGAGCCGGCGACGCACCGGATCCTGCCCGAACGCATCTCCAAGGGCGGCTTCGGGCCGGTGGTGCGGGCCGGTGACGACCAGTGGTTCAAGATCGTGCAGTGGACGCTGTTCACGCTGATCGACGCCGAGGAAGCCGGCGTCACCAAGGACAATATCGGCTCGCTGTCGGCCGCCAAAACTCACAGGATTCGCAGGCTCTTAGGCCTTGAAGGCACGTTCGGTCCGGGCATCGGGCTGGAGCCGAAATTCATGGCCAACGTCATCCGCCAGGTCGGCAATTACGGCGAGATTTTCGACCGCAATTTCGGCCCGGATACCGGTGCGGCGGTGGTCAGGGGGCAGAATGCGCTCTGGAGCAATGGCGGGCTGCTTTATGCGCCGCCGATCGAGTAGCCGCTAGGCGAAGTGCAGGCTGACGCGGCGGTTCTGGGCGCCCTTCTTTTCGATCTTGCCGAGCTTTAAAGGCCCGATTTCGCTGGTGTTCTTGACATGTGTGCCGCCGCAGGGCTGGAGGTCCACATCGCCGATGCGGATCAGCCGGACACGGCCCTGGCCCATCGGCGGCTTGACCTTCATGGTCTTGATGAGATTGGCATTTTGCTCCATCTCGGCATCGGTGATCCATTCGGCGGTGACCGCGTGGTTGCCGGCAGCGAGACGATTGACCTCATCCTCAAGTGCTTGAAGATCCTCGGGAACTTCCGGCATGTCGAAATCCAGCCGGCCCTTGTCCTCGCCGACCGAGCCGCCGGTGACGGGAAACGGGAAGACGACGGAGAGCAGATGCAGCGCCGTATGCATGCGCATCAGGCG
>DASWWF010000447.1:0-2241 GCA_036401035.1 Devosia sp. | reverse complement strand
CGGTGGGTGACGGTGATGGCGCCGCCGAGGAGGCGGGTGGCGACGGTTTCGCCTTTCGGGAAATCGCGCAGGGCGCCGAGCACGTACCACTGGTCGAGCGCAGCCTGGTCCGTTGTGAGCGTCATGCCGCGGCTCCCTGTTCCATGTCGTTGCGCATGCTGCGGAGGTAGGCGGCGGCGCGGGCGATGTCGGCAGTGCCAGCCATCACGGCATGCACCATGATGCGGCCGGGGCCGACCCTGTGCCAGCGCAAATGCAGCTGCGCGCCTTCGAAGGGCATGGCGAGGTTAGCGCCATCGAGGCCATCGACCTCGACGGCAAGGCTGAGGACCGGGGTGACGTCGTCCGGCAGGGTCGGCAGGGGCTCGGTGCCGGCGAGGCGGACCCAGACGAGGCCGCCGGCTTCGGTGGTCTCATAGGCATTGGCCTTGATGGTGGGGGAGACGGCGAGGTCGGGATGGGCGGGGATGCGGATGCAGCTCGACGAGGCGCCATATTGCCAGCCGTGGTAGAGGCAGTTGAGCGAGTTGTCGCGCACGAAGCCGAGGCTCAAACGCATGCCGCGATGCGGGCAGCGATCCTCCCAGACATGGGCCGCGCCGTCTCCGCGCCAGATCACCAGCTCCCTGCCATCCACCAGCACGGCACGGGTGACGCCGGCGGGCACGTCGCGCGAGAGGGCGATGGGGGTCCAACCCGGGGTCATTAACGGCTATCCACCAATTGTATGCAACGCGGCATGAGTTGCATAAAATATGTGCAAATGAAATCGAGGCGTAGATTCTTTAAGCACTCAGCGGTGGTGGCTGGCAAGCAGGATTTCGTGCCGTTTCTGTAACCATCTGATTTCAAAGTGTGAATCTCACGCGTGGGCGTCCGGGTGTCCTTGGCACATGGATTGCATTGTCAGGACCATGGGCGCTGCCGGTACACGGTTGGCAGGCTCTGAATGGGTGCAAATTCAGGGAACCACGTCATGACCTTTTCGCTTTCTCGCCGTTCGCTGCTGAGGGCCGGTGCCGCCGGCCTCGCCGCGTCGGCTTTGCCTTTCGGCCTCGCCAGGGCACAGACTAACGTCATTCTCGGCATCGTCTATGTCGGCCCCAAGGACGACTTCGGCTGGAACCAGGCGCATGCCGTTTCCGTCGAGGCGCTCAAGGCCGTTTCGGGCATCACCGTCGTCGAAGAAGAGAACGTGCCCGAGACCGATGCCGTCGCCAAGTCGATGGAGTCGATGATCAACCTCGACGGCGCCAATCTGATCCTCGCGACCTCGTTCGGCTACTACAATCCGTTCGTGGTCGAACTGGCCAAGAAGTACCCGGATGTGGCGTTCCGCCATGCCGCCAATCTCTGGAAAGAGGGCGATCCGACCAATGCCGGTTCGTACTTCCCGTACCTGAACCAGGCGCACTACGTGAACGGCGTCGCTGCAGGTCTCTCGTCGGGCGGCAAGATCGGCTTTGTCGCCGCCAAGCCGATCCCGACGGTGCTCTCGAACATCAACTCGGTGCTGCTCGGCGCCCGCTCGGTCAACCCGAATGCCACCGTACAGGTGATCTTCACCGGCGAGTGGAGCCTGCCGGTACGCGAAGCCGAGGCCACCAATGCGCTGGTCGATGCCGGCTGCGAGGTCATCACCTGCCACGTGGACTCGCCCAAGGTGGTGATCGAGACCGCCGAGGGCCGTGGCGTCAAGACGCTGGGGCACAATGCCAGCCAGGCGCCGCTGGCGCCCAAGGGCTTCATCACCGGCGCGGAATACAAGTGGGAGTCGGCTTACAAGCAATATGCCGACGCGGTCGCTGCCGGCGAGACGCTGCCGAACTGGCTGGTAGGCGGCTACGACAAGAACGACATGCTGCGCAACACCGCCTACGGCGCCGGCGCGACGCCGGAAGCCATCGCGGCGGCCGACGCGGCCATCGCGGCTTTGAAGACTGGCGCGCCGATCTACAAGGGTACGCTCAAGGACAATGCCGGCAATGTCGTCGTCGACAAGGACTACGACAACTACGACCCCTATCTCGACGGCATGAACTGGCTGCTCGAGGGCGTGCAGGGGTCGATCACCTGATCACATGAGCTTGCGGCGCGGACGGCGGGTGCACGTCGCCTGTGCTGCAAACCAGACTGGGTGGCGCGGTTTGATCCTCCCCCGTGCAAACGGGGGAAGGGGACCGCCGCCAGGCGGTGGAGGGGGCGCAAGTTGATACTGCGCTTTCCGCTGCCCCCTCCACC
>DASWWF010000446.1:0-2444 GCA_036401035.1 Devosia sp. | reverse complement strand
GGTTCGGCGCAGCCTTTTCGGACCGTCAGACCGAGGGGTTTCGTCATGGCGAATATCGATGTCGACAGCGATGAGTTGAATGTCCGCGCCATGACCGATGGCGAGGTGGTTCTGCAGGTCACCTGGGCAAAGCGCATGCTGGTGGCCTCGGTCATCGCCTCGATGAGCATCGTCGCAGTGGCGGCGCTGTTCATGTCGCTCTGGGTCTAGGCGATCTTCTCCTCGGGGCGCCCTGCCCCGGCCATGAGCATCAGCGCGATGACCGGCCCATAGGCCATCAGCATGGCGAAGAAGCCGAACAGGCGGTCGCCGGCGAGGAAGGCCATGGGCAAGAGCCACACGATATTGATGCCGATGTAGAGCCCGGTGGCGGCTGGATGCGATTTCCAGCGCCGCGACAGGCGCTGGTAGGCGTGGCGGCGGTGGGCGTCGAACAGCCGTTCCCGAAGCCGCAGGCGGCGGACGATGGTGACGGTGGCGTCGGCGATAAAGAGGGCGCCGAGGATCAGCCATTGCCAGAGCGTGAGCCAGCCCAAAGCGACCGTGGCGAGGGCGAAGAAGGCGATGATGAAGCCGAGGAAATAGCTGCCGGCATCGCCCATGAAGATTTTTGCCGGGGCCCAGTTCAGGCCGAGGAAGGCTACGGCGGCGGCTGAGGTTGCCACGAGCCACCAGAAAAACGGCTGATCGAGCAGTACCGGTTGGGCGACGGCGGCCAGGAGGGCCGCGCCGGCCAGCATGTAGGCGGCCTGCGAGGCGGCGATGCCGTCGATGCCATCCATGAAATTGAAGATGTTGACCCAGTAGACGGTGCCGACAATGGCCAGAAGGATCAGCATGAAGCCCGGCAGCGGCAGGCCGATGCCGGCGGCGAGTTGCGTGGCCGGAATGCAGAGCGCCGCCATGATGCCGGCCAAAGCCAGCTGCGCGGCGAGGCGATAGGCGGCCGGGACGGGCTTGCGGTCATCGAGAAAGCCCACCGCGGCCATGCAAAGGCTCAGCACCAGCACCAGGAGTGTGGGCCAGGGCGTGCTGAGCGACGTCGACAGCCCGGCCAGCGCGCCGCCGGCGACGATGCCGACGCCGCCTCCGCTGGGGGTGGGCCGGGTGTGCGACGAGCGCGCATTGGGGCTCGCCATCACCTGCAGGTACTCGGCATTGCGCATGACAAAGAAGGTCACGGCCAGCGAAACCGCGGCAGAGAGCACAGTGAGAACGAGGCCGGACAGCAGCAAGCGGGCACCCCGATAGCGACGATAGAGCCTAGCTAGCAGCGATCGTTTCTGAAGGCTACGGCGCGGGCTGCCGAGATTGTGGAACAGCCTCATCCGATCGGATGACGCGCGGCGATGCGCAATCAGCCAAAACCGCACCAACCCAACGAGCACCGAGCCGGTGCGAGGTGAGGTTCGGACGCGACCTGACGCGTCTCAACTCAGCGCGGAGTCCCGTCCCTGACGGCTCCGCGCCCTTTTCTTTCAACCGCGGGGGCGCGACGGAAGGAACTTTGGCATGACGGCCAATCGCACCCCCAAGCGGGGATTTCTGGACTGGATCGCCCTGGCGCGCGTCGCCATTGCGCAGAACAAGGCGCCGCGGCGGATGACCGCGTTCGGGCAGATCCCCAACCATCTGCTCGACGACCTGGGTGTCGCACCGGTGGAATTCGACCACGCCGCGCAGCTCTATCAGCGCAGGTGACGGCCATGGATATGCTGATCAACGCGGCGAACGTGCTCTACGTGTTCGCCTATTTCACCAAGGACATGGTCCGGCTCCGATGTCTCACATTGGTGGCGGCGGCCTGCCTCATCGCCTATTTCGTCAGCCGGCCGGAGCCGCTGTGGACGGTGGTGGCGTGGAACACGTTCTTCCTCGTGCTCAACCTGTTCCAGCTCGGACGGCTGCTTCTCGCCAACCGGGACAGCGCGGCGATGAGCCAATCGAGCACTGCCGGCGAGGCCTGAAGCCACGCCGGGCCTAGACTTTTGGTGGACGGATCGGGCCGTTCGGCGACTTGCAAGGCCATTCCCGATGTGGAAATGCTTCTCGCCCCTTCGAGGATCCGAGACATGCCGCACTACCGTTCACGTACCACCACCCACGGCCGCAACATGGCGGGCGCGCGCGGACTCTGGCGCGCGACGGGCATGAAGGACGGCGATTTCGGCAAGCCGATCATCGCGGTGGTGAACAGTTTTACTCAGTTCGTGCCGGGCCATGTGCACCTCAAGGACCTCGGCCAGCTGGTCGCCCGCGAGATCGAGGCGGCCGGTGGCGTGGCCAAGGAATTCAACACCATTGCGGTCGATGACGGCATCGCCATGGGCCATGACGGCATGCTCTATTCGCTGCCCAGCCGCGAGCTGATCGCCGACAGCGTCGAATACATGGTCAATGCGCATTGCGCCGACGCCATGGTCTGCATCTCGAACTGCGACAAG
>DASWWF010000445.1:0-3392 GCA_036401035.1 Devosia sp. | reverse complement strand
GGCTTCCAGCCCTGCATCGGGGTTGAGCGCCCGGATGAAGCTTGGCAGCGCGATATGCGCAGACATCACCGACAGGGCGCCCGCGTCGATGGCGCGGCGATAGAGCCGGCCGAAGGTCTCTTCCCAATCCGCCATCGAGAGCGGGTTGATGGTCGTCACCAGATGCTGGTCGCGATCGTCATAGCCCTCGCCGGGCCAGTGCTTCAGCGTCGCCGCGATGCCTTCGGCCTGGAAGGCTTCGAGCTGGGCCAGCGCGTGGCGCTCGATCGTCGGCACATCCGAGCCATAGCCACGGGTCGCCACGATGGCCGAGCGGAAGGCGGCATTGATGTCCAGCACTGGGGTGAAGCTCCAGTGCATGCCGGCCGCTCGCGCCTCGCGAGCCATGATGACGGAGATGCGCCGCGTTGCCTCGACGTCGTCAATGGCGGCGAGTGCCAACGGGTTGGGTACTTCCGTGCCGAAGGGCAGGCTCATGCGGCTGCCCTCGAGATCGCCCGAGACGATGATGGGCACCGGGGCGGAGGCGTTGAAGGCGGCGATGATCTCGCCACTGTTGGACGCATCGGGAGCGAAATGCAGGGTCAGGCCACCGGGCTTGAACCGCTGCTGACGCGCCAGTTCTTCCGGATCGTTGCCCTGTGACCGCAGGTTGAAGAGCTGGCTGATCTTCTCGTCTGGTGTCAGCTTGGCGAAGCTGGCTTTCACCCAGGCCAGCGCCGCGGCATCGAGGTTGAACGGAAACCGGGCGAGATGATCGAGTTGCATAAAAGTCCTCCCTGAGAAGGACTTATAGACCGCTCACCATCGCCCGGTCACGAGTTCTGTCTCAGGGCAGGCGGCTATAGTGCGGGGGCTTGAACTCGGCCTGGCCAAACGTGTTGGGCATGTTGGTCGCCATCCACTCATACGGGTAGCCGAGCTTCAATGGCATCGCGTCGGTCAGCTTCTGGCGCACCTCGGCGGTGAGGTCGTCATCACCGGCGGCGAGGCTGTCGGCGATCTGCTCGGGAAGGCGTGCACCAACGATGGCGGCGGTGACGCGCTGGTCGCCGAGCAACCAGCTGAGGGCGACCTGCCCCGGAGTGCGGCCGAGTTCGGCAGCGGTTTCGACCAGCGTGTCGACCATCTTCAATGAGTCATCGAACCAGTAGCGCGGCAGGTTGATCGCGGCCTGGTGGCCGAAGCGGGATTCCGCCGCAGGCCGATCCTGCGAGCGATACTTGCCAGTGAGCATGCCAGCCGCCAGCGGGCTCCAGCAGATCATGCCGAGCCCGAGATTGTCGCAGGCGGGCAGGATTTCGCGCTCGATGTCGCGGCGGACAAGGTTGTAGAGATGCTGGGCCGAGACCAGTGGCGGCAGGCCGAGACGGTCGGAGACGCCGTTCGACTGGGCGATCTGCCAGCCATACCAGTTGGAGCAACCGACATAGCGGACCTTGCCGGCGCGGACGAGGTCGTCCATGGCGCCGAGCATTTCTTCGAGCGGCGTGCCCGGATCGGGGCCGTGGAACTGGTAGAGATCGATATGGTCGATGCCCATGCGCTTGAGGCTGGCTTCGGCGCTTTCGACGATGTGCTTGCGTGAGAGACCCCGCCCGGTCGGGCCCTTCATGGTGGGGAACCAGACCTTGGTGGCGATGACGAGATCGTCGCGGTTGTAGGCCTTGAGCGTTTCGCCCAGCATGCTCTCGGACTTGCCGGCGGAGTAGCCGTCGGCCGTATCGATGAAGTTGCCGCCGGCATCGACGAACTTGCGAACGATGGCGTCTGCCGCATCCTGATCGCAGCCCCACTGGGTGTTGCCGAAGGTCATGGTGCCCAGGCAGATGCGGGAAACGAGCAGGCCCGAACGGCCCAGATAACGGTACTTCATCGAAAGACTCCTCCAGAATTCGGCGTGCAAACTGGCATTGCGAGGGTCGGTTGCGCCAGCCCTTTCCAGGTCAGAATCGAAGTTTTTTGAACAGGCCCTGTTCCGAGGTGAACAGGTCTAGGCGGCGAACTGGTCGAGCCACTTGACCAACTGCACGCGCGACTGGCCGGCGCCGACCTTGGCGTCGATCGGTTGGCCGTTCTGGAACACGATCATGGTCGGCATGGCACGAACATTGTAGCGCGTGGTGATGGCGACATTCTCCTCGACGTTGAGCTTGACGATCTTGACCTTGCCGGCGAGTTCGCGGCTCAAATCATCCAGGATCGGATCCATGGCTTTGCAGGGCGGACACCACTCGGCCCAGAAATCCACCAGCACCGGCTCGGTGGCGGCGAGAACTTCGGCATCGAAATTGGTGTCGGTGACCTGGTGGGCCATGAGTAAACTCCATCGGTAAGGACCGATGAAGCTACGCCGAGTCGAACGGGCTGCAAAGGCATGGCGTGCTATGCGCGGGGGAATCTGCCAGACTGCACAGGCGCATAGTCCTGGCAGGTGCCATGCATAGCATCACGAAACTGGAAGGCTGGTCGTCGCCGCTCGTCGAATCGGTGACCCACACCCGGTACGGCGAGGCCGGCAGCACACTGATGCAACCCGATGGCTGCTGGGATATCGTGATCCTCAAGGGTGCGCAGGGCACCACGGTGCTCCGCACCGGGCTCACCACCACCGCCGTGACGCATGAATTTTCCGCCGGCGACGAGATTCTTTCCATCGCCTTCAAGCCCAGCAGTTACATGTCACTGATGCCGGGCGAGGACATGCGCGACCAGGGCGTGGTGCTCGACGGCATCGGCCGCGACCGCTTCTCGCTGGGCAGCGATGTGCTGGAAATCCCGACCTTCGACAATGTCGATGGCTTTATCGACAAGCTCATCCGCAGCGGCATCGTCGAGGACAACCGGGTGGTCGCCTCGGTGGTCTCGGGTCATCCGATGGCGATGTCGGAGCGGACGATGCAGCGGCATTTTCTCAAGACCACCGGCGTCACCTACAAGACCTTCACCCAGATCGAGCGGGCGCAAAAGGCGCTGGCGCTGCTGCAGCGGGGCCGTCCGGGGGCGGATGTCGCCTTTGCGCTGGGCTATTCCGATCAACCGCACATGATCCGTTCGGTGAAGGCCTTTATGGGCCTAACTCCACGAGAGATTTCGCGCGCCTGAAGACTGTCGGAAATCTTCAATTCGGGCACCTGGCTGCTGGCTAGAAAGGATGCACTTTCAACCCAGCAAGGACGCTGCAAATGACCACCATCACCCCGTTCCAGATCGCCATTCCCGAGGCCCGCCTGGCCGACCTCAACCAGCGCGTTGCCAATACCCTCTTCGCCAACGAGATCGCCGGAGCCGGCTGGAGCTATGGCCCCACCGCCGCCTTCGTCACCCGCGCCCTCGACCGCCTCAAGTCCGGCTACGACTGGCGCAAGCAGGAAGCAGCGATCAACCAGCAC
>DASWWF010000444.1:0-2459 GCA_036401035.1 Devosia sp. | reverse complement strand
GCGGTCGCGGTGCTTGATGAGGAGCCAGTTCTCGCGCGGGCCGTGTTTGGTCTGCTGGTCGCGGCCCTTCATGTGGACGAGCACCCACTCGCCCTTCATGCGCTTGCCGTGGAGCACGAACTTGAGGTCGCCGGAGTCGAGGCCGTCATGCGGGTCGCCGACGGGCTCCCAGGTGCCTTCGTCCCACAGCATGACCGTGCCGCCGCCATACTGACCTTCGGGGATGGTGCCCTCGAAGCTGCCATAGTCGAGCGGATGGTCCTCGACGCGGACGGCGAGGCGCTTGTCGGCGGGATCGGTGGAGGGGCCCTTGGTGACGGCCCAGCTTTTCAGCACGCCATCGAGTTCGAGGCGGAAATCGTAGTGGAGGCGGGTGGCGTCGTGCTTCTGGACGACAAAGCGGAGGGTGGATTTCGACTTGCCGACCGTGCCCTGCGGCTCGGCGGTCTTGGCGAAATCGCGCTTGGCCTTGTAGTCCTTGAGCAGGTCGTCGGCGCGGGCGACCATCTCAGCTGGCCTTCTTGCGTGCGGCCGGCTTCTTGGCCGGGGCGCGGGATTTGGACTTCGCCGGGGCCTTGGCGGCGGCCTTGCCGGAGCCGGTCTCGAGGCTTTTCTTGAGCGCCGCCATCAGGTCGACGACATTGTCGCCGCGCGGGCTCCTCGAGGTCTCCTCGACCTCGGTGGCGACCTTCTTGCCCTTGGACTTGAGCTTGCGGGCGATGAGCTCGCGGAGCGCGGCGTTGTAGTGGTCCTTGAACTCGGCGGGATCGAATTTCGAGGTCTTCTTGTCGATCAGCGCGGTGGCGACGTCGAGCAAATCGGGGTCGGTGGACTTGGCGGGGATTTCGGAAAAGAACGAGTCCGATTTCTTGATCTCGTCGGCGTAGTGCAGGGTTTCGAGCAGGATGCCCTTGCCGCAGGGGCGGACGGCGACGAGGTATTCCTTGCCGCGCAGCGCCAGCTGGCCGAGCCCGAGCTTGTTGGCCTTGCGCAGCGCATCGCGGACGACGCGGAAGGCGTCCTCGGCCAGTTCGTCGGCGGGGGCGAGGAAGTAGGGGGTGTCGAAATACATGGGCGGGATCTCGCCCTCCTCGACGAACTGCACCAGTTCGAGGGTTTTCCGGGTTTCGAGTTTGACCGCGTCGATCTCGTCGTCGGTCAACAGGACGTAGTCGCCCTTTTCGTATTCGAAGCCCTTGCGGATATCGTCCTTTTCGACCGCGCCGATGCCATCGACCACTTTCTCGTAGTGGATCGGCTTGCCGGTGGGTTCGTGGATCTGGCGGAAGCTCGGCTTGGCCGCGGATTTGGTGGCGGTGAACATCTCGACCGGGATCGAAACCAGGGAGAGGCGGAGCTGTCCCTTCCAGATGGGGCGTGTTCCTGCAGGCATGAGGGTCTCGCGCGTTTGACGCCGGAAACGGCTGCTCGATCAACGCCCATGGCAAAGACTCGGTTGCGCGCCGCCAAAGGTTGGATTGACCACTGACATGTCAGATGACTAGAACAGCCGCACTTTCCTATGCCCGGGGGCCCGGATGCCTAATCTCGACAAGTACCTGACCATCGAAGACCTGATGAAGGTGGCGCGCCGAAAGGTGCCCAAGATGTTCTTCGATTATGCGGATTCAGGCGCTTACACCGAGCAGACCTATCGCGAGAACACGTCGGATTTCGAGAAGATCAAGCTGCGGCAGCGCGTGGCGGTGAACCTCGAGAACCGCAACCTCGCCACCACCATGCTGGGCCAGCCGGTGTCCATGCCGGTCGCCATCGCGCCGGTCGGCTCGACCGGCATGCAGAGCCCCAACGGCGAGATCAAGGCGGCGCGGGCGGCCGAGAAGTTCGGCATTCCCTTCACGCTCTCGACCATGAGCATCTGCTCGATCGAGGACGTCGCCGAGGGCACCACCAAGCCGTTCTGGTTCCAGCTCTATGTGATGCGCGACCGCGCCTTCATCGAGCGGCTGATCGATCGCGCCAAGGCGGCGAAATGCTCGGTGCTGGTGCTGACCATGGACCTGCAGATTCTCGGGCAGCGGCACAAGGACATCCGCAACAAGCTGCGCGCGCCGCCGCCGATCACGCCGAAATTCGTCTGGGAACTGGCCACCAAGCCGGCCTGGGCCTTCGGCATGCTGGGCGCCAAGCGGCACACCTTCGGCAATATCCAGGGCCATGTCAGCGACGCCATTGACCTGGCCTCCCTCAGCAAGTGGACGGCGACGCAGTTCGACCTGACGCTCAACTGGAAGGACATCGCCTGGATCAAGAAGCGTTTCGGCGGCCCGGTGGTGGTCAAGGGTATCCTCGATCCCGAGGACGCGCAGTCGGCGATCGACAACGGCGCTGACGGCATCATCGTCTCCAACCATGGCGGCCGCCAGCTCGACGGCGCCCCCTCCTCCATCTCGGTGCTGCCCGACATCGTCGACGCCGTGGGATCGCAGACCGAAGTG
>DASWWF010000443.1:0-2346 GCA_036401035.1 Devosia sp. | reverse complement strand
AGTTCGGCGCGCACATTGGTGTCGACGACGATCGAGAGCTGGCCGAAGCCGCTCATCGTCGCAATTTCCTCGGAGGTCGCCGGCCGGTCGGCGCGGGAGAGTTCGACGTCGCCGCCCATGATGACGGCGGCATTCTCGTTGACGGCCTGGCGGATGCTGGCACCGACCGAGCTGACGCCGGCGATCAGCGCGGTACCCACGGCAAGGCACGCGACCAGCAGGCCGAAGCGCCGCAGGTCGCCACGCATATCCTTCAGCCCGATACGGACCGCCGCGAGAAAGCCGCGCATCACGCGTGTTCCGCGATGGTTTCGGTGAGTTCGCCCGCGGTCATGGTGAAGACGTGGTCTGCCCGGGCGGCAAGGCCGGGGTCATGGGTGATCAGCACCACGGCGGTGCCCTGCTTGCGGGCGAGGTCGAACATCAGTTCGATGACGCGGGCGCCGGTGGCCTGGTCGAGGTTGCCGGTGGGTTCGTCAGCCAGCAGCAGGCGCGGCCGGGCGATCATGGCGCGGGCGAGGCCGACGCGCTGCTGTTCGCCACCCGAGAGCGCCGCCGGGCGGTGGTCGAGCCGACCGCCGAGGCCCACGGCCTCCAGCGCTTCGGCGGCGCGCTTGCGCACTTCGCCCAGCGGCAGTTCGGGGGCGGCGATTTCGAGCGCCAGCCCGACATTGTCGAGGGCGGTCAGCGAGGGAATAAGATGGAAGCTCTGGAACACGATGCTCAGCGTCTTGCGGCGAAACAACGCAAGGTCGTCTTCGCTCAGTTCAGGCAGGCTATGGCCGGCGACCTGGATCTTTCCCGAGGTCGGCTTTTCCAGCCCGGCCAGCAGCATCAGCAGCGAAGTCTTGCCGCTGCCCGAGGGGCCGACAATGGCCACAACCTCGGCGGGATCGACGGATATCCCGACATTCTTCAAGATGTGGAGAGGCTTTCCAGCAATCTCGAGGGTGTAATTGACGCCCGAGACGGTGATGATCGGGTCGGTAGGGGCTGTAGTCTGACCTGCGGTCATGGTCCAACTATCGTTGTTGTCGCGTTGCGGGGCGGATAGTTGCCGAGTTGCGACGCTTCAGAGTTTTGAAAAAACGTTAACTCTCTGCCCCTTCGGTCGCCGCTCGATCTCTGCTATGACCGCTCGGGGCAAGTCAATTTATCACTGCACTCATCAACCTGTTTCTGCAATGTGCATGGTTGGAGGGGCGTGGGCAACGCCATTGGAGGGCGTCTGATGACGATTAAGGGATTGTTTGCGGCGGGTGTGGCCGCGACGGTTATGGTTGCGGGCTTTGCGGCACTTCCGGCGAAGGCCGGCGAGGCGGAACTGGCGCTGCTCAGCTCCTATGTCGGCGACTGGAAGGGCTCGGGTGCCCTCGTCGGCGGCGAAAAGCCGGAATCGTTCCGTTGCCGCCTGGGCGTCTCCAAGGGAAACCAGGCCAAGATCAACTATGCGGGCCGCTGCACCCTGGTCGATATGACCCTCTCGGTCTCGGGCACCATCGCCTTCGACGACAAGATCCAGCGCTACCAGGCGGCGATGAGCTCGAATGCCGGCTTCACCGGGATGGCCATCGGCCAGAAGCGCGGCGAATCGATCAGCTTCGACCTGGCCGAAAAGCAGGTCGACCGCGGCGGCAACAATGTCCGTATCGGCTCCAAGATCACCCTCGTCGGCGACCAGATCACTGTCGATTTCGAGGTGGAGTTCAACGAATCGGGCGATATCCTCACCGCCTCGGTGCCGTTCAGCCGCTGACTCCGTCAGCCGAACCATTCCGGCCAGCCGTCCCGTCCGGGCGGCTGGTCTTTTCATGTGGAGTTTTCCGATGATCTACGAACTGCGGATCTACAAGTGCCTGCCCGGCCGCCTGCCGGCGCTGCTCAAGCGCTTCGAGACCGATACCCTCAAGATCTGGGACAAGCACGGCATCGTGCAGGCCGGATTCTGGACCACGGCGATCGGCGAATCGAACAACGATCTCACCTATATGATCCGCTGGGATTCGATGGCCGACCGCGAAAAGCGCTGGGGTGCTTTCCTCGCCGATCCCGAGTGGCAGGCGGCGCGCGCCAAGTCCGAGGCGGACGGGCTGATCGTCGCCAATATCGAGAGCCAGTTCCTCAGCCCGACGAGCTTTTCGAAGCCCGTCTGAAGCCTAGAACGAGAACCGCGCGCCGGCCCGGATGGCATGCATCTGGGCCGTAGCCGTGGTCTGGCCGCCATAGAGCGTGCCGGTCTCTTCGAGCTTCCAGAGCTCGGAATAGACATACTCGCCGCCAACGGTGACCTTGTCGGAAATCGGCATTTCGAAGCCGAGGCCGGCGGTGTAGCCGATGCGGGTCTGG
>DASWWF010000442.1:0-7414 GCA_036401035.1 Devosia sp. | reverse complement strand
AAGGTCAAGGCCAGCGGCGAACAGCGCGAAAGCATTGTCTTCAACCTGCCGCGCGAGTTGCGCGTGCCAACCGTCCCAGCAGCATGACCGACCTGACCCTTCTCGAAACCGACCGGCTGGTGCTTTCCGGCTGGCGCGCCGACCAGATCGACGATCTCTACCGCCTGCATGGCGATCCCGTCGTCGCCCGCTATCTCACCGAACACGGCAAGCCGTGGACGAAAGAGGAGATGGACAGCGCCCTCGCCCACTGGATCGATCTGTTCGAGCGCCAGAAGATGGGCAAGCTGCGCGTGACGCGAAAGAGCGACGGCGTGCTTGTCGGCCGCTGCGGCTTCGGCGTCTACGGGCCCGAGGAGACGCCGGAGATCGGCTATTCGCTGTACCCGGAATTCTGGGGCAACGGCTACATCACCGAAGCGGCCAGCGCACTGCGCGACTGGTACTGGCGCGAGACCGACCGCGACCACTTCATCGGCATCGCGGACGTCAACAACCAGAATTCGCTCAAGGCGCTGCGCCGCATCGGCGGGGTCTATACCCATACCGGCCCGAACGACCACGGCCATGTCTGCGAGTGGTACATCTACAACCGGCCGGCGGCATGAGCCGCGTCACCATCCACACCGACGGCGCCTGTTCGGGCAATCCCGGCCCGGGCGGCTGGGGCGCGGTGCTGCAACATGGCGACAAGGTCAAGGAACTCAAGGGCGGCGAGGCCCTCACCACCAACAACAAGATGGAGCTGACCGCCGCCATATCGGCGCTCAACGCCCTCACCCGGCCCTGCGAGGTCGAGCTCCATACGGACAGCAACTACGTCAAGGACGGGCTGACCAAGTGGATCCACGGCTGGAAGAAGAACGGCTGGCGCACCGCCGACAAGAAGCCGGTCAAGAATGTCGAACTGTGGCAGGCGCTCGACGCCGCCACGCAGCGCCACACCATCAACTGGCACTGGGTCAAGGGCCACAACGGCGACGAAATGAACGAGCGCGCCGACCAGCTCGCCAATGAGGGCATGGAGCCGTTCAAGCGAAAACGGCCGGTGAGCGAGCTGCTGCCGCCGGTGTGACCTCCGGAGGGCTTGCGCTTCCCCGCAAGACGCGCAACATCGGTGGCATGCGCACGCTCCCCATCGCCGTCGCGACCCTGGTCCTTTTCGGCACTGCCCCGGCTCTGGCGCAGTTTCCGCCGCCCGGCGTCTATTTCTGCACCACCAGCCAGGGCGCGCCGTTCGGTACCATCGACCTCTTCGCGGCCGGCGACTACCAGCTCTTGCGCGATAGCGGTGGCGCCGGCACCGGCCAGATCGCCTCGGCCGGCAGCAGCCTGCGGGCCGTCTCCGGCCCCCTCGCCGACATTCACGTCAAGGGCGTCTTCGCCACCGACGACGCCGGCGCCACGCGGTTCACGCTGGATTCCGACGTCGGCCCGATCGACTGCGGCCCGATGGAGTAGGCCCGGGCCCATCGCCTTTGCCCCGCCCGCATAGTCCAAACCCGGCCAACCGGCGCTGATGCGCCGCTAGCATCGTCCTTTCAGCAACTGAAATGGATTTGTCGATGCTTCGCACGTGCCTAGCCGTTCTCGCCCTTGCCGCCGCCACGCCCGCCTTTGCGCAGGAGCCGCCGGTCGGCATCTTCCGCTGCCACGACACGACGATGACGCCCTATGGAACGCTGATCCTCAGCCAGGGCACCTATCAGCTCATCGGCACGAGCACGCCGGACTGGCTGGCCGATCCGAAACTGCCGCAGAACGGCGCCGGCGGCTACGACATCGCCGGCACGCAGGTCCTCCCGCTCAGCGGCCCGCTGCAGACCCTGCTCGAGGCCACCGGCAATTTTCTGGGCAGCGGCCAGGAGGCGACCATCGGGTTTTCAAACAGCAAGGGCACGGTGCTGACGTGCCTGTCGACGGTGGCCGGCTGATCCGGCGTTTCAGCGGGGACATCCTCTGCCCCTCTCTTGCTCGGCTAAGGACTTAGCAAGAGCTAAGTCCAAGGCCTCGCATTCTCCCCCGCAAGGGGGGAGAGGGATGAAAGATCGTGCCCCAGCGACCTCTCCCCCCTTGCGGGGGAGAAAGGAATTTCCTGGGTTTAGCGCAGCTAAGCCCTTGGAAATTCCAAGAGAGGGGCGCGGGATGGTGCCATGACCACTGCGGGCCCGGAGAGCCCTACCCCGCCACCTTCGAAAAATCCGCGACCAGCCGCATCGTGTCGCGCAGCGCCGACAGCAGGGTCAGCCTGTTCGCCCGGATGGCCGGTTCGGGATCATTGACCAGCACGGCCTCGAAGAACGCATCCACCGGCGCGCGCAACGTCGCCAGCGCCGCGATGGCGCCCTTGTAGTCGTTGCCGCGCACTTTTGCCGCCACCGAGGCATCGGCGGCCGCCAGGGCGGTGGCAAGCCCCTGCTCTTCAGCGAGCCTGAGCAGCTGCGGATCGACCGTTCCGGCAAACGTCCGGCCGTCCTTCTTTTCCTCGGCGCTCAGAATGTTGGCCGCGCGGCGGTAGCCGGCCAGCAGGTTCTGCCCGTCAGGCGAGCCGAGCAGCGAGGACAGGGCCTCGACCCGGCGGGTGATTTCGAGAATGTCGTCCGAGTCCGGCGTGATCACCGCATCGACGAGGTCATGGCGGGCGCCGGCTTCGCGCAGCGACACTTTCAGGCGATCGTGGAAGAAGGCCAGCAGGTCGTTGGAATCGAGATCTCCGGCCAGCTGGTTCTTGGGGTCGGCGCTGTCGCCGATATGCTGCTCGCGCCGCACGAACCAGGAGGCCTGGAACAGCGGGATCAGCGGCAGCGAGATCTGGTTGTCGGTGACGATGCGGATGACGCCCAGCGCCGCGCGCCGCAGCGCGAACGGATCGCGCGAACCGGTCGGCTTTTCCTCGATCGACCAGAAGCCGGTCAAGAGATCGAGCTTGTCGGCCAGCGCCACGGCGATCGAGACCGGCTCGCCGGGGACCAGATCGGTGGGGCCGAGCGGCTTGTAGTGGTCGGCAATGGCGTTGGCGATCGCACGCGGCTCGTTCTGCGCCAGGGCGTAGTAGCGGCCCATCAGGCCCTGCAGTTCGGGGAATTCGCCGACCATGCCGGTGGTGAGGTCAGCCTTGGCGAGCATCGCCGCGCGCCGCGCCTGTTCGACATCGGCGCCGACTTTCGGAGCGATCTCGGCCGCCAGCTTCACCAGCCGTTCGACGCGCTGGAACTGGCTGCCGAGCTTGGCGTGGAACACCGATTCCTCGAGCTTGGGCAGCCCGTGCTCGAGCGGCAGGGCCAGGTCCTGGTTGTAGAAGAATTCCGCGTCCGAGAGGCGGGCGCGGATGACGCGCTCGTTGCCGGCGGTGATCACCGCGCCGCCATCGGAGGCGACATTGTTGGCGGTGATGATGAAGTTGGGCGCCAGCTTGCCCGATGCATCGCGCAGGCAGAAGCATTTCTGGTTGGCGCGGATGGTGGCGATGATCACCTCTTCGGGCACATCGAGATAGCGCGGATCGAACGAACCCATCATCACCACCGGCCACTCGACGAGGCCGGCGACCTCTTCGAGCAGGCCCTCGTCATGGATGACGGTCAACCCTTGCGCGAAAGCGAGATGGTCGGCATCGGCCTTGATGATCTCCTTGCGGCGATCGATGTCGAGCACGACCTTGGCCTTTTCGAGCGCCTGCACATAATCGTCGAAGCGCTTCACCCGGATGGCGTCCGGGGCGAGAAAGCGGTGGCCGAAGGTGGTCTGGCCGGACGCCACCTGGTTGGACTGGAATGGAATGACCACCGGCTCGTCATTCTCGGTGCCGAAGGTGGCGGTGATGGCGCGCAGCGGCCGCACCCAGGTCAGGCCGCCATGGCCCCACTGCATGGATTTGGGCCACTGGAAGTCGGTGATGATCTTGGGAAGGATGCCGGCGAGGATGCTCTCGGCGTCGGCGCCCTTCTTTTCGATATGGGCGACATAGAACTCGCCCTTCTTGGGATCGGATTCCACCTTGGCCTGATCGATCGAGGTCAGCCCCGCCGACTTCAGGAACCCGTCGATGGCCTGCTGCGGCGAGCCGACGCGCGGGCCCTTCTTTTCTTCGCGGGTGTCGGGCGAACGGGCCGGCAGGCCGGTGACGGTCAGCGCCAGGCGGCGCGGCGTGACGAAGGCCTTGGCCCCCTCATAGACCAGCCCGGCATCGACCAGCGCGTTGGTCACGGCCTTCTTCAAATCCTCGGCGGCGCGACGCTGCATGCGCGCCGGGATTTCTTCGGAGAAGAGTTCGAGGAGAAGTTCAGGCATCCAGGTACAACCCGCGCGGTTTTCTAAGGGCGCGGTGAGTTAGCACGCGGCGATTTGGGTTGTCACGCCTTGGTGCCGCGCATCAAGGCCAGCATCGCGCGCCCCTCTCTTGCAGTTTCTAAGGACTTGCCGAGAGGCAAGTCCAAGAAACTGCTTTCTCCCCCGCAAGGGGGGAGATGATTGAGAGATCATGCCACGGCATCCTCTCTCCCCCTGCGGGAGAGAAAGCGAGGCCTTGGACTTAGCGTTTGCTAAGTCCCTAGCCGAGCAAGAGAGGGGCGCTGGATGTTTCAGTGGTGCGCCCCGACCTCGTGGTACTACCTCACCACCCGCCCCCGCCACCGCCGCCGCCACCGCCGCCCGAGGAGCCGCCACCACCACCGCCGCCGCCGGAGAAGCCGGAGGACGAGGACTGCACCGGCTGGGCGGCGATCATGGCAGCGGACATGCCGGAGGTCGCGGCCGCCACGGTCTTGCCGAAGCCGCCGCCCGACGTGTTCCAGCCGCTGCGCGAGTGGTACCAGCTCGGCTGGTAGATGCCGTCTGCGGCGTCAGTCACCGCATGGCGGGCCAGCTCGCCCTCGAAATGCTCGGACCAGGGCTTTTCGACGCCCAGCGCGATGGCATAGGGCAGCAGGCTCTCGAAGCGCGAGACGGTCATGGCCGGGGCCTTGCCCTCGAAGTTGAGCCGGTTCTTCTCGGCGGTATCGAGGTACATCTTGAAGCCGTCGATCTGATCCATGACCTTGCGGCCCTGCACGGTCGGGGCGCGCATCAGGAAGGCGAAGATGACGTTGACGACGACGATCGAGAAAGCGGCGATCAGGCCATTGTCGATCTGGAAATCCGAGAGGAAGCCGACAAAGGCGCCGAACAGGTTGCCGCCGCCCAGGACCAGCCAGACCAGGATGATGAACTTGCTGATCAGGCTGCCGGCCCAGAGTTTGGGGAACAGCGAGGCAAAGACGCCAACCGCGATGCCGCCGACCACGGCAACGAGCAGGTAGATCGGCTCCATCACCCCGAGCAGGATCAGGAGGCCCAGCAGCGCGGCCGAAAGCGCGATGGCGCCGAAGACATAGGCGCCGTTGTTCTTGAAATAGACCTGCCGGTTCTCCGTCTCGATGGTCTTGACGAACTCGCCGCGCTTCTCGTTGAGCTTGAGGCCATTGGAGGTGTTGACCACCAGCGTACCCTTGGAGGCGATATAGTCGTAGATGACCTTCTCGCCGGGCGGCAGATCGGCCGCCGCGCCCTTGTCCTTGACGGTGACCTTGAGATTCTTGTCCAGATTGTCGATCTCGACCAGGCCTTTGACGCCCAGATCGAAGATGGCGGCAGTGAAGGCGGTCCAGCCCGAATTGGTCCAGCCCATCTTGTGCACGAAATGCACCAGCGCCGGCGAGAAGCCCTTTGGCGCATGGAACAGCGGGATGATGGTGCCTTTCTGAGGGTCGCGGCCGACGGCGCTCCAGGCAAAGAGGTTGTATGCCAGCACCAGCAAGACGGCGAAGGCCGGGAAGACCAGGTCGCGGTGGTCTGAAATCCAGTTGCCGAGGCTCGTCAGTCCTTCTGGCTGCGCCAGGATGCCCTTTTGAAACGCCGCGGCCACGGTCACGCCTTCGCCGGGGGCCAGGGTGCGGTTGGTGGTGAAGGTCGCGGTGCGGTCGGACGTCCGGTTGACGGTCACCGCCTGCTCGGTGGAACCCACCGTGCCGGTATAGCCGGCCAGCTGCGAGATCCGCGCGCCTTCCGGCAGGGTGATGTTGGTCACCGATTTGAGGATCGGGAAGCTCCAGAAATTGCCGGTGGCGTTCCAGTAGAGCTCGTCGTGATCCTCGAAGAAGCGACCCATCCGGGTCATGGTGTAGCGGATGGTGTAGGTGTGCCGGCCATAGTCGAGATAGACATTGGCGTCGCCGATGCGGATACGCTTGATGCCGGTGGTGACGTCCTCCAGCTCATAGGGTTCGGCACGGCCGTCGCGGGTGACCGATTGCACCGTCAGGTCCGAGCGCAGGCGCGAATTGTCCGGATTCACCAGGGTGGTGAAGATATCGCGGAAGATGCCGCGGCGGATCTCGCTGCCCTCGGCATTGACCTCGATGATCTCGGTGACCTCGACCGAGCCATCCACCTTCAGCACCACGTCGGTGGTGAAGGCATTGATGGTCTCGGCCGCCATCGCGGGCAGGGAGAACAGCAGCACCGCCAGCAGCGCCAGGGCTCCGAGGAGGCGGCCGGCATTGCGGCCGGCCTCGGCAGCCAGAGTGGAGGTGCCGAAGCGCACGAGTGGAGACACGCGGGCGAGCATGATGGGGAACTCCCTGCGCAGTGGGCCTAGAATTTCACCGAGGGAACGGCGCGGTCGGCATCGTTCTCGAGTTCGAAATACTCGGCCTTCTCGAACTTGAACATGTTGGCGACGATGACCGAGGGGAAGCTCTCGACCGCCGTGTTCAGGTTGCGGACGGTGCCGTTGTAATAGCGGCGGGACAGCTGCAGCTCGTCTTCGACGGCCTGCAGCGCACCCTGGAATTCGAGGAAGGTCGTGTTGGCCTTGAGGTCCGGATAGGCCTCGGCGATGGCGATCAGCTTGCCCAGCGCGCCGGAGAGGACGCCCTCGACCTTGGCGCGTTCCTCGGGCGAAGCGTTCGAGGCCGCCGTCGCGTCGGCGCGGGCTTTCACCACCGCTTCGAGCGTTTCGCGCTCGTGGCCCATATAGCCTTTGACGGTTTCGAGCAGATTGGGAATGAGATCGGTGCGGCGCTTGAGCTGCACGTCGATGCCCGACCAGCCCTCCTGCGTCAGCTGCCGGTTCTTGACCAGGTCGTTGTAGAGATAGACCGCGTAACCGAGTACGGCGACGACGATCGCGAGGATGATCAGGCCAGTCATGGTGCCCTCCTGGAAGTGATGGGTTTGCGCTCGTTGAAAGCGCGCGAATTTCGGCAAGTGCCCCAATGGTGCCAATGGGCTAGCGCGGCTGAACGGATGATGAATGCTGGCGCCGCCCGGCGCAATGATTGCCGGGACTCAGTGCGGCCTCTAGTCTTGGCCAAACGCATCAGGAAGGGCCGTGGGGGCCGTCGTTCCTGTGGCTTGCCCGCCCCCGAGGGACATT
>DASWWF010000441.1:0-2304 GCA_036401035.1 Devosia sp. | reverse complement strand
CGGAATGGTGTCACGCGAGCCCCTTCAACACGTGTTCGGTCAGCCTCAATGCCATAATGTCTATACATATAGAGATGCGAGTCAACACGACGTGTGCAGTTTTCGATACTGCACAAAACATGAGCATCCCATGCGTCAGATAGATGCAAGGTAGCCTCCATCGATGGCGAGGCACTGGCCGGTGACATAGGCCGCCGCCTCGCTGGCGAGGAACACCACCGGGCCGCCGACATCCTCGGGCCGACCGAAGCGGCCCTGCGGGATCTTGTCCAGCATGCCGTTGGCCCAGGCCTCGTCAGCATAGAACACTTCGGTCATTTCGGTGCGGAAATAGCCCGGGGCAACGGCGTTGACGCGGATGCCGTGTTTCGCCCATTCGGCCGACAGCGCCCGGGTCATGCCGAGCAGGCCCGACTTGGACGAACCATAGGGCACGGCCGTCGGCACGCCGACATAGGAGGTGAGGGAGCAGAGGTTGATGATCGAGCCGCGCGTCCCTCGGGCCGCCATGTCGCGGGCGGCGGCCTGGGCGACGAAGAAGCTGCCCTTGAGGTTGGTGTCGACAATGCTGTCCCAGAGCGCCTCATCGACATCGAGCGATGGGGCGACGCTTTCGAAGCCGGCATTGTTGACGAGGATATCGACGGGCCATTGCGCAAAGAGGGTGGCGAGCTTGGCGGTGAGGCTGCCGACATCGCGAACATCGAGTTCGAGCGCGCGGCCGGGGCGACCGGCGTCAGCGAGCAGTTGCAGCGTTTCGTCGAGGCTGGCGGTCGAGCGCGCGGTGACGCAGAGTTCGGCGCCCGCCCTGGCGAGGGCGAGGGCGATCCCCTGCCCCAGGCCGCGGCTGCCGCCGGTGACCAGGGCGCGTCGTCCGGTCAGGTCGAAGGCCGACGAGCTAGACATGCATCCTCCTCCCAGAGCCGCAATCGGACGATATCAGCATTTCGATCTGTTCATGTCTATACATATTAAGTCGTGATCACGAGGACGGCGTGAAGGTGGCGACCAGCGCGTGCCGGTCGCCCGGATAGGTCAGCCGCACATGCGTCACGGCGCCGGCCGGGCTCCAGGTGCGGCGCTCGATGACGAGGCACGCCGTGCCTTCGGCGATCGCCAGTTGCGCGGCCGCGTCCTCGTCGGCCGAAGCGGCGTGGATGCGGTGCTCGGCCGAACTCCAGGGCACCTGGCTCAAGAGCCACTGGCCGGGGGTGACCTTGGTGAAGTCGGCCTTGTCTGCGCCCTCTACGGTGGCGAGATTGATCAGCCGCTGTTCGAGGCAAAAGGGCTTGCCGCCCGCCAAATGCACGCAGGTAATGTCGAGGATGGGCGCGCCAAGCGGCACGTCGATCAGCACGCGGTCGGCGCCCTGCGCCTTGCGCTTGGTCACCCGCGCCATATCGAAGGCATAGGGCAGTTTCAGCGATTCCACTTCCTTGCGGATGTCGCTGATTTCGAGCACTGCCGCCTGGGTGTGCGGCTGGCTGACGAAGCTGCCGCTCTTCTTCACCCGCTCGATCAGGCCGGCGCGGGCGAGCTGGGTCAGCACCTTGTTGACGGTCATGCGCGAGCAGCCGTACTGGCTCGCCAGATCGACCTCGAACGGGATGCGATGGCCCACCGGCCATTCGCCCGAAACGATCTTGCCTTCGATGTCGTTGAGGATGCGCTGGTGGAGCGTGCTGACCTCAGCGTCCCGCTCGGCAGTCCCAATCGTACTCACGCTGGTCCGATCCCGTGGTTTGACGCCATGACTCCGGCGTCCGGGCGGCCGCGTCAAGCCCAAAGCAGGCGCCGCATGGTCTCGTCGAAGCGCTTTTTGATCGGTTCGGCAGCGATATGGCGGCCATCGGCCACCAGCTTCCGGCCGCCCACCCACACATCGGCCACGGAGATTCCCGAGGCAAAGACGAAGGCATCGAGCCAGCTTTCGACCGGGAGATAGCCGGCGCCGTGGTCGGAGAGGGAGACGAGGTCGGCCGGGCGCCCGGGAGCGATGCCGGTTTGAGTGCCGAGCGCCTGTGCACCGCCCTGGGCCGCGAGGGCCAGCAGGTCCGCGCCGGTCGACTGGTCGGGGCGGGAGAGGACGTTGCGGCTGTGGGTGGCGAGCCGCTGGCTGTATTCGAGCTGACGAAGCTCGCCGGAAAGGGACACCTGCACGTTGGAATCGGAGCCGACGCCGATATGGCCGCCCTGGGCGAGGAAATCGGCGCCGGCGAAGGTGCCGTCGCCGAGATTGGCTTCGGTGATCGGGCAGAGGCCGGCGACGGCGCCGCTGGCGGCGATGCCGCTGACTTCGCCGGC
>DASWWF010000440.1:0-2179 GCA_036401035.1 Devosia sp. | reverse complement strand
ACTGTTCACCGGGCTGGGCCTCGTGCTGCTGGCGACGGGTGGGGCCCATGCGGCGAGCTTTGACTGCAAGAAGGCGACGACGCCGTTCGAGGTCGCCATCTGCACCAATCCGGACCTGTCGGAGGCCGACGAGGTGCTGGCGGTGTCCTATGCGACGGCCATCGGCGGGCTCTCCAAGCCGGCGGTGGCGGAGGTGCAGAAGGGGCAGCGCGCCTGGCTCGACTACGCGCAAAAGAGCTGCACCGACGACGCCAAGCTGCCCACCGCGAAATATCCCGATGACAAGATGAACTGCCTCGTTTCGGAGGTCACCAATCGCGGGCGCCTGCTAGAGCAGAGCCGGATGTGGGGCGGGCTGCGGGTCTATACGGTGCAATCCTACAGCGTGATCCCGGACAGCACGGCCGAGGCCGATGCCTGGAACAAGGTGGCGACCCGCGAGGTCTCGGTGCCGAGGGTGGACGGGACCAGCGACGAGGCCAAGGCGTTCAACGCCTTCATTGCGGCCGAGGGGCCGAAGCTTCAGGGCGAGCAGGAAGAGACCAGCGATGTCTCGATCCGCGCGACGATCGAGGACGTGACGGCCAGCCGGATCAGCGTTTCGATCAACAACTGGTGGTACGGGCACGGGGCCGCCCACGGCAATTACGACATCAGCTACCTGCATTTCATGCGCGCGGAGAACCGGGCGCTGCAGGCGAGCGACGTGTTCGACAAGCCGGGCTGGGAGGAAAAGCTGGGTGAGCTGGCTCTGGCCAAGCTCGACGAGACCATCGAAGGCGGCATCTGGGAAGAATCCCGCGATGACGCGCCCAAGGTGGCCGCCGACCCGAGCCGGTGGAATTTCTCCGACGAGGGGCTGGTGATCCAGTATCAGCCGTATGAAGTCACGGCCTATGCGGCGGGGGCGCCGACGGTGACGATCCCGTGGGCGCAGTTGACGGATTATCTCGCCGAGGGGGCGAAGTACGGGGGGATCTGATCCCCCCGATCATCAGGCCAGCAGCGGCGCCCAGTCGGGGTGGCGGCGGAACTGGGCGGCGACGTAGGAGCAGAGGGGCACGATCCTGGTGCCTTCCTGCTGGGCGTCGGCGATGCCGGCTTCGACGAGCTTGAGGGCGAGGCCGAGATTGCGGAACTCGGGGGGCACGCCGGTGTGGTCGATGGCGATCGTGTCGGGTTTGGTGCGGTGATAGGTCATTTCCGCCTCGCTGCCGCCGGGCAGGTAGACGACGTAGCGGCCCGAGCCGCCGGTTTCCTCGCGCTGGACGACGTACGCGTCAGCCATAGTCAATTCCTCAAATGAAATGCCGCGCACGTACATAGGGCTTTGGCCCCGCCGCGGCAATTTCTGACATGTTACGTGCGGGTAATTTCCTGCTCGAGCTCAGGAAAGAGATGCCTCTCGCTGAGGAACGGGTGGAGGCTCAGCGCCGCCTTCATGTCGCGGAGGGCCAGCGAGCGCTTGCCCTGTTGCAGATACATCATGGCGCGGCCGGCGAGGGCGCCGTAGTGGCGGGGTTCGAGTTCGAGCACCTTGTCGCAATCGGCGATCGAGGCTTCGTAGTCGCCGCGCATGAAATGCATCGTGGCGCGCTGGTTCCAGCCTTCGGCGTAGTCGGGATAGTCGAGCACGAGCTGGTCGAGCAACTCGATGGTGGTTTCGATGCTCCGCATGGTGCGGGCTTCCATCACGTCCGTCATGCGGGCAGCCAGATCGGGATCGGTCGGGTTGGTCCAGACCGTCCAGATGCGGTCGCTGATGGTCCTGGCGGAGGCTTCGTCGGGGGCGTCGTGGAGCTGGACGAAGAGCTCGTCGAGCAGCTTGTCGGTGGCGTCGTCAGCCTGGACGGGAACGGCCAGGAGAAATGCCATCAGCAGCGCCACAAGGGCGCGCAGCGGACTACGGAGGATGGCGCTAACCGTAACTTGGGCCGCAGGCATGATGGCGGGAGTGTTCACCCGCCATCACGCGAATTCAAGTGAGCTTTTCGTGACCCGCGGCCTTGGCGGCTTTTGCGGCGGCCATGGCGTCGCTGCGGGCGAGCATGACCTGCACGGCGGCGTCGTTGGCGGCCCTGGCGGTGGCGGCTTCGGCTTCCCACCGGGCCTTGAGGGCCTGGCCGCGTTCGCCCATCAGCGGGATGGCCACCAGCAGCATGATGCGCTTCCAGTAGTG
>DASWWF010000439.1:0-3648 GCA_036401035.1 Devosia sp. | reverse complement strand
AGGTCCAAGAAAGTGCACTCGGCAGACAAGAAGAACGTCATGAAGTCCGGCGTGTTGTGGGATGAAGTCGCCCACACTGTTGCCGCCGACTATCCCGATGTCGAGTTCCACCACATCCTCGCCGACAACGCGGCGATGCAGCTCGTGCGCAATCCCAAGCAGTTCGACGTGATGGTGACGGATAACCTGTTCGGCGACATCCTCTCGGATGCGGCGGCGATGCTGACCGGGTCGCTGGGTATGCTGCCCTCGGCCTCGCTCGGCGCCCCGGACGCCAATGGTCGCCGCAAGGCGCTCTACGAGCCGGTGCACGGTTCGGCCCCGGACATTGCCGGCAAGGGCATCGCCAACCCGATCGCCATGTTCGCGTCGTTCGCGATGGCGCTGCGCTATTCGTTCAACATGGTCGAGACCGCCGACAAGCTCGAGCATGCGATTTCGTCCGTGCTCGGCTCGGGCATGCGCACCGGCGACATTGCCCAGGAAAACCGCAAGACGGTCGGCACCGAGGAAATGGGCGCCGCCATCCGCAAGGCGTTCGCGGCTTAGTTCCGGGCGCGGGGAGGATTAGTCCTCCCCGCAGCAGGCCGCCGCTCACCACGGTGACGCAGCCCATCGCAGAGATCGGCCGCCGGGCAGTGGAGTTGATCCTCACCGGTTCCGGCGACGTGCAGCGCGAGGTGCTGCCGCTGGGACTGACGGTCAGGGCGAGTACCGGTCCCGCGCGGTAGCCGAGGGCTCCCGACTTAGCGGCTCGAGCCAGATGCTGCGGTTCTTGCCGCGGGCGGCGCGGTCGAGGTCGTCGGCGCTAAGGCCGATATCGCGCAGCATATAGGCGTCGAGGTCCAAGACATTGCCCAGCGCCCGGCGGCGCCGCGATTGCTCGCGCCAATTGGCGAAGGCCGCACCCAGCCGGGTGAAGAGGGAGAGGCTGCGCCGTTCGTCGACGGGCAGGTCGTTGCAGTCGATGGTGGTCATCGAGAAAACTCCGAAAAAAGGACGGGAACCGGGTGCAGATCCCGGCTCCCGCCAAGGGACCGGGCAGCTTCAGGCAGCCGCGTCGGCCAAGGGGTCAGCCAGGACATGGGCGCAGATCGCGCCGATGTGACGGTGGTCGGTGCCGCAGCAGCCGCCGATGACGCGGATGTTGGGCATCAACGGCATCAGCCGGGCATAGCGCTGGGCGAGATCACGCCAGTCGCCGATGTCGAGCGTGGGCGATTCGTCGAGTTCGGCATGGCTCTTCATCGAGGCGTTGGCGCGCAGCCCACCGATGCGGTCGAGCCAGCGGCCGCCATGACGCACGGTCGAGGCGAAGTGGATCGGATGCACGCAGTTGAGCATGTAATAGGCCGGGTAGCGGCCGGTCGCGGCGTCCGTCTCCTCGATGGCCTGGCCGAGCGGCTTGCCGCCGGGCAGGTTGCCGTCGGTCTCGAGCGTAAACGAGAGCACGACGTGGAGCCCGGCGCGCCGGGCCTCGTTGGCGATGCCGATGGCTTCGGGCGTGTTGGTCAGGGTGTAGGCGGTGACGTAGTCGGCGCCGGCCGCCGCGAAGGCCTCGATCTGCGGCCGGTGGTAGTTCTCGGCTTCCTCGATGGTCATTGCGGCATCGTATTTCCAGCCGTCGCGGCGCGGGCCGACGACGCCGCTCACCAGCGAGGTGATGCCGGCGACCGCGAAGTCCTTCTGCACGTCCCGGCAGAAGCGGATGGAATCCACGTTGTTCTGACGCAGCATGGCCGCGTCGTAGCCGACCATCGCACCCCAGTCGGCGCTGGCGCGCCATGTATTGGTGTCGAAGATGAAGCCCTTGCCGGCCTTCTTCGAGATGTCGATGTAACGGTGGTAGTACTCGCGCATCTTCGCGCGGCCTGCTTCGCTGTCGGTGAGCAGGAAGGCAGAAAAGTTAGGCAGATCCTGACCTTCGTTGAAGATCATGTGGGTTTCAAAGCCGCCATCAGTGACGAAGATCTCGCCAGAAAGCTGCGGCAAGACGCGGTGAGCGTCGTACATGGCCCGGTCTCCTTGGTGCTTGATTGGCGGACGGCGAAGGGATATTCACCGATCCGCGGGGTGGCGCACTTGTGACCTGTCGGCGGCCGGCGAACTAGCGGGCACGTGGTCAAGTTGCAGGTTCAACGCAGATTTTACGTGTAGTCGCAGCGGTTTACGCAGGCGCGAGGACCCGGGAGAGGTCTGGCGCGGGGCATCAGGGAGCCCGAAAACCGTACCGGCGGTACAGTAAAATCACGAGGGAGCATACCGCCTATGGGTAAGGGCAGCGCCACGCGCGACCGTATCCTCGAGATTGCCGAAGTGGCCGTTCTGGCCAAGGGCTTCGGCGCCACATCGATCGAGGAAATCATTGCCGAGGCCGGCATCACCAAGTCCGGCTTCTTCTATCATTTCAAGGACAAGAGCGAGCTGGCCCGCGGGCTGGTGGAGCGCTATTCCGACCAGAACGATCGCCTGCTGGACGACGTATTCGGCCGGTCGCGCGCGCTGACGGACGATCCGCTGGAGCAGTTGCTCATCGGGCTGACGCTGATGGCCGATCGCATGGCGGCGTTGCCCGAAGGGCATCCGGGGTGCCTCGTCGCCTCGATCAGCTATCAGGACCGGCTGTTCGACCGCGAGGTGCGCGGTCTCGTGACCAAGGTGGTGGAAGACTGGAACGCCTTCTTCCGCGACATGATCGAAAAGATCGTCGCCATCCATCCGCCCCGCGAGCCAGTCGATCCCGACCAGCTGGCGCGTACCATCTGCTGTTCGATCGATGGCGGCATCATCATGAGCAAGGCACTCGGGCAACCCAAGGTGCTGCCCGAGCAGATGCTGATGGCCCGCAGCTACATCAAGCTGCTGTTCTCGCCGGTGGTCGCGGTCCGCGCCGCAGCCTAGAGACCGAACGCCTCCGACAGCAACCGGTACGACCGCAAGCGGAGCTCATAATCCCAGACGGTGGTGGTGATCATCACCTCGTCGGCGCCGGATTCGGCGGCCTTGCGGTCGATCTCGGCCTTGACCGTCTCGGGCGAGCCGACGATCCAGAGCGGGCGGTGGTTGTCGATGATGCCGAGCTGATGCGGCGTGTAGTCGTGCGCCGTCGCCGCTTCGGGGGAGACCAGCTTGCGGATGTCGCCGGAGTGGAACAGGGCCCAGCTCAGTTCCTGAGAGCGCGACAGGTAGGCCGCCTCCTCGTCGGTCGGTGCGACCAGGGCCGAAAGCGCTAGTATGGCGTGCGGCCTGGGGAAGGCGGCGGTGGGCGTGAAGGCCTCGCGATAGGCGGCGAAGGCCGGGGCAGCCGGGGTCTGGCTGAAATGAGCGGCGAAGGAATAGCCGACGCCAAGCTGGCCGGCGGCCTGAGCGCTGGCGCCGGACGAACCCAACAGCCAGATCGGCGGCAGCTCGACGCCTTCAGGCACCACCCGGATGGGAGCGAACGGATGGTCGGGGGCGAAATTGCCCTCCTCGAAGGCCAGCAATTCGGCCAGTTCCTGCGCGAAATACTCGCCACCGACCGAGCGCAGCGCCCTGAGGGTGCGGCCATCGGTGCCGCCGGCGCGGCCGATGCCGAGATCGATGCGGCCGGGATTGAGGCCGTTGAGGGTCCGATACGTCTCGGCGACGCGCAGCGGCACGTGGTTG
>DASWWF010000438.1:0-3325 GCA_036401035.1 Devosia sp. | reverse complement strand
GGCCTTTGTTCCGAGTTTCTCCACTCCCTGTCGCCGGGCGATACGATCAACGTCTTCATCCGGCCCAATCCGGATTTCCGGCCCGACAGCGGGCGTCGGCCGCTGATCCTGATCGGCGCCGGTGCCGGCATCGCCCCGCTGGCCGGCTTCGTCCGCCACAACCGCAACCACCGGCCCGTGCACCTTTTCTTCGGCGGGCGCGATCCGGCCTCGGACTTTCTCTATCGCGATGACCTTGAGGCGGCGCTCGACGATGGGCGCCTGACGTCGCTGAGCACGAGCTTTTCGCGCGTCATGGGCGGCGGTTACGTGCAGGCGCGACTGATGGAAGAGGCGGAGACCCTGCGCCGCCTGGTTCGGCAGGGCGCACAGATCATGGTCTGCGGCGGGCGCGACATGGCCAGCGGCGTGCGGGAGGCGATCGACGTCTGCCTCGCGCCTCTCGGCCTCTCCACCGACGGCCTCAAGCAGAAGGGATTGTATCTCGAAGATGCGTACTGACCTGAGCGATCTACTCAGACCGGCCGTCCTGCCCGTCCCACTCGTGCGGCAAGTCATCAGTGGCCCGACCATGGGAACGCGCTACTCGGCAGTGTTCTTCGCGCCCGAGGTCCGCGATCACGCGAACATACGCTCTGCGCTGCAGGCGGCAGTCGATGCAGTGGACGCCCAGATGTCCACCTGGAAGCCGGACTCCGATCTGATGCGGTTCAACCGCGCCCCGCTGGAGGTTTGGTTTGACCTGCCCGTTCATCTTTGCACGGTCCTCGCAGCCGCCCTGGAGATCGGCCGCCTGTCGGGCGGGGCCTTCGACATCGGTGTCGGCGATCTTGTTTCGGCCTGGGGATTCGGCAGCACTGGACGTCTCGACGAGGCGCGCATCACCGGAGCCGCGAGCGCTGCGAGAGTACCGGCCCATCTCTGCCTCGAACTCGACCGCGAGCAGCATCGGGTCCGCAAGCATCGCGAGATCACGCTGGACCTTTCGGGCATTGCCAAGGGCTTTGGCGTCGACCAACTGGCGGAAGTGCTCACCTCCCATGGCATCGGGCACTACCTCGTCTCAATTGACGGCGAACTGCGGGCGTCGGGTGGCAAACCCGACGGTTCGCCGTGGCGGATCGCAGTCGAGAGGCCCGAAACCGGGCACCGCCAGGCGGAGGGTGTCCTCGAACTGACCGACGGCGCCGTCGCCACGTCCGGCGACTACCGGCACTTCGTCGAACTCGAAGGCATTCGCTACGCCCACACCATGGACCCGCGTCGGCGGGCGCCGCTCGTAGACGGGCCCGCGGCCGTGACCGTAATGGCCGAAACCTGCATGGCCGCCGACGCCTGGGCCACGGCTCTGCTCGTTCTGGGCCCGGCGGCCGGCGGAGACGTCGCATCCAGGCAAGGACTCGAGGCCCTTTTCATTGATCGGCCGCGCATTTCCGTACCCGACTCTGCCCGACTACCCACACCCACAATGGAGGACTGACCATGAACACATCAACCATCCGATTTGCCGTGGCACTTTGCAGCCTCGGTGCTGCGCTTCCCGCTTCGGCGGGCGACATCCGGGCTCAATTGCCGCCCGAGCTCATCTACACTCATTGCCAGAAAGCCGGGGTCGGCAGCGAGACGGAGGGCACCTTCATGCTGCCCAGCGGTCGCCTTACTGGTTCTGTGCTCTGCACCCAGGAAGACTTGGTCGCTTCGAAGATGGCACCGGCACGTCGCTTTGACGATGATGACGATCACGGTCGCCATGACGATGAGGACGACGACGGTGGCGAAAATGATGACCGGGACGACTAGGCTGACCCGGATCGGCGCCACCCGCCCGCGCTTCGACGGCTCCAAGAAAGAACCAATTTAGTTGGAGAGTGGTGGGCCCGCCAGGACTTGAACCTGGAACCAATCCGTTATGAGCGGATGGCTCTAACCATTGAGCTACGGGCCCGCCTGGGGCAGAGCCCCATTCTGTCAACCATCTCCGGGAGATAACCGGGACGCGTACGTTAGGGGTCGACGGGATCGCCGCCAAAGCCCCACAGGGCCCTCATAGCAGGCCGGGGCGGGGCGTCAAAGCCCCGATCAGGGGGTGGCGCCGGGGGCGGCGAGCTGGTCGCGGAGGCGGGCGGCGTCGGCCTCGGCGGCGAGGGCGCGGTCGCGCCATTCGGCGATGGTGAGGCCGTCGAGACGCTCGGCTTCGGCCTCGACGGGTTCGGGCCGGGTGGCGTTGGTCAGGCGGGCGTGGAGGGCGCGGATATAGCCTTCGTCATCGGCGTCGAGCTTGCCTTCGGCGAGGTCGGTCTGCATACGCTTAAGGTCGGAAACCGTTGAATCATCGAGCGTTCCCAGTGCGATGAGTTCGTTGATGAGGGCGTCGACCGGCACGGGCATTCTCCTGATTGCGTCGGGGCAACCTATAGAAACTGTGCGCCCAAGGAAACCGGCTGCGACAACCCGTCACCCGGCGAATTTGCGGCTGAGGAAAGCGGAGCCGGCGATGCCGAAACGCCAGGGTTTTTCGACCTCCTTGGAGATGCCGATGCGGGGGCCGATCACCACGGATTCCGGGGCTTTGGCGGGGATGAAAATAAAGGGCGGAGAGGCCAGAAATAGGCCGTCGTGGGCCTTGGTGATGGCGAGGGCCTGGCCCACCTTGCCGGGGCCGGAGCAAAGGGAGCGGGTGTCGGAAAGGCCCCGGCGCTCGGCCATTTCGGGCAATCCGTGGGTGGGTTCGATGGCGCGGATCAGGATCGCGGCAGCGCCCGCGCACACGAAATTGACACACCAATGAATGCCATATGAACGGTAGACATAGACCCGTCCGGGACCATCGAACATGGTCTTGTTGCGCGCGGTGGGGCCGATGAACGAATGTGAGGCCGCATCGGTCGGGTGATAGGCCTCGGTCTCGACGATCCTGCCGCCCACGCCATCGACGAGGAAGGTGGCGCCGAGCAGGTCGCGGGCGACCTCTGTCACTTCGCGGGAGAAATAGTCGGTGAAATCCATGCGGCCGATTTAGCCCGCGGCCGGGGCGGCGGCTAGCCCTTGGGGCGGACGTTAATGCCCTGCTGAACGCGCGTGGCGGCGATGCGAAGCGTGAGGTTGTAGGCTTCTTCCGAACTGGCGGGGCCGATGCCGATCATTGCCGAGGCGCTGGCCATGTTGGCGTCGACGCGGGCGTTGGCCTCCTGACGCTTGGCGCGGTTGGCCTGCATCTCCTGGTAGACGCCCACCTTGGGGAGCCAGTTCATCGAGCGCTTCTGGATTTCCATGGGACAACCGTGCAACCAAGCTCTTAACGAATCCTTACCGATCGCCATGCTGC
>DASWWF010000437.1:0-4276 GCA_036401035.1 Devosia sp. | reverse complement strand
GATCTCAAGCACGATATCGGCCGGCTGTCGCGGCCGGACCGGGCGGAGTCCATCCGGCTCTACGGGACCGAAGTGATCCCGCGCGTCCGCGAACTGCTGGCCGCCGAGCCGGCCGCGGCCGAGGCGAGGGAGCCCGCGCATGTCTGACCGCCGCCTCTCCGTCATCGGCGCGGGCAAGTTCGGCACCATCGTCGCCAAGGCGGCGGTGGAGGCCGGCTACGATGTTGCCATCGCCTCGTCGCGCCCGCCCGCCGATATCGAACTGATCATCGACGTGCTGGTGCCGGGCGCCGAGCCGATGACGGTGGCCGATGCGGTCAGGCACAGCGATCTCGTCGTCCTCGCGGTGCCCAGCTATCGCTTCCGCGAGCTGGGGCCGGACACCTTTGCCGGCAAGGTGCTGATCGACACCATCAACTACTGGGCCGAGACCGATGGCATCGTCGCCGACTTCGTCGACAATCCCGGGCACACCAGCGAAGCGGTGCAGCGGCATTTTCCGTCGGCGAGTGTGGTCAAGAGCCTCAACCAGCTCGGCTACCACCAGTTTCGCGACGAGAAACTGCCGGCCGGCACGCCGGGCCGCATCGCCATGGCGGCAGCCGGTGACGACCCTGTCGCCGTGGGCAAGGTGCTGACGCTGATCGACGATCTCGGCTTCGATCCTGTCGATGCCGGAACACTGGCCGACGGCGCCCGGCTCGGCCCGGGTGGGCCCGCCTTCGGCGTTGTCGCTCAGAAGCCCGAACTGCTGAACCTGCTCGGACTCGAGGTGCCGGCTTAGGCCGACGCCTCCATCTGCTGGATCAGCGTCTCGATCTTGTCGACATTGTCGAGATGCTTCTGCTCCATGGTGAAGTTGAGCGTCATATATTCGCGCCCGGGGCAGAAGGTGCAGATGTTCGAAGCCGGGTGATAGGCGCCGCAATAGATCGGCTCCATCATCCACTCGGTCACCGGCCCGAAGGTCCGGTGCGGCGGCACCAGCGTCAGAACGATCGTGCCGTCCGTGCCGCCGAAGCGCCAGAAGCGCGGACCGTAGAGGAAGGGCAGCACCCTGTGGATGCGGCGGTGCATGTTGAACAGCGCCAGCGTCGCCATCTGGAACTTGGTGACGTCCTTGCTCTCGATCTCGTCGACCACCTTGTCGACGCCACGCGCATATTCGACGAAATCGGCCTTGTACTTGAACTTGGCCATCAGCGCCCGGACGCGGAAGAAGTCGTCGTCCGCCGCCGTGCGCTTGGTGTCGAGCATGGTGTAGGCGGCGGTGATCACCTTCTCGTTGTGCTTCTTGTCGGTGTCCGAATGCAGCGCATGCGTCACCAGCGCGAAATAGAGCGAGCGCTGCCGCACGCCGATCCTGTTGGCAATGGTGCGGATGCGGCTGCGTTCGAGCGCCATGGTCCGGTAGAGGATCTTGACGTCCGGCGGCGACAGCACCCAGGCGAAGAACAGGTGGATCATGGCCCCGAGCAGGCCCTGAAGGAACGCGCCGAAACGGGCGCCGAGCGAGACCGTGTTGCCCTTGTTCGACTGCACGCCGTGGCCGGCCGTCTGCGAGCGGGTCAGCAGCGCCGCGTCCGAACCTTCCAGCACCGCATGGGCGGCGCGCACCTGGATGATCGAGGCGCGGCCCTTGCCGTCCGGCCCGGCCTTGCGGGTGGCGGCCATGAAGCGGAACAGTGGCACGTCCTTGGCGTCGAAAATGTCGGCGCTCTGCCCGAGCCACTTGTCCGGATAGCCTTCGAGATCGTCGACCTCCTGCACCGAGCAGATGGCGTCGAGCTGGCTCTCGGTCAGCGGATGGCCGGGGCGGGCGCCCTCGAAACCATGAGTCAGCTGCGGGGCCAACGCCACGACGCGCGAGGCGAGGGTCTTGAGCTTCTCCTTGTCGAAGCTTTCCTTCGAAAAGGCGGTGAAGAAGATGGTGTCCTTGCCGGTGAACAGGAACCACTGGAAGTTGGTGAACAGCGCCCGCGGATCCTTCTGGACCGCCTCATAGGCAGCTTCGAGCGCCAGCGAATGGTCGCTCGCAAAGCTCGATGACGAAAAGCTCTTCATGAGATGCGTCCTGATTTCTTTGGCCCTATAGGCCATGCCGAGGCCGGAACCGTCAACTTACAAGGGATTTGAGCGTAAACGCCGACCCTTCCCGCATCTGCCGACCCCGGTATAATGCCCAGTATGGACGCGCAAACCACATTCGGCCCCTACCTCCTGCTGCATGGCCGCGAGCTGCGCCGCGATGGCGTGCCGGTGCCGATCGGCCAGCGGGCGCTGATGGTGCTGGACGGGCTGGTGGCGGCCGACGGCGCGGTGGTCACCAAGTCCGAGCTCATGGCCAGGGCCTGGCCGGGGCTGGTGGTGGAGGAGGGCAACCTCACCGTCCAGATCGCCGGCCTGCGCAAGGAACTGGGCGCCCGGCCCGACGGGCAGGACTGGATCGTCACCGTGCCCCGCGTCGGCTACCGCTTCGCCGGCCTCGGCGAGCCCCCGGTCGCGGCGCAGCCGGCACTGGCCGGTGAGAGCGGCAAGCCGCGCCTCGCCGTGCTGCCCTTCGCCAATCTGAGCGGCGACCCCAGCCGCGACTACTTCGCCGATGGTGTGGTCGAGGACCTGATCACCGCCTTCTCGCGCTTCAAGTCCTTCGCGGTCACCTCGCGCAACTCCACCTTTGCTTACAAGGGTCGCGCCATGGACGTGCGGCAGGTGGCCCGCGATCTCGACGTCCGCTACCTGCTCGAAGGCAGCGTCCGCCATGCCGGCGACCGGGTGCGGGTGACCACCCAACTGGTGCACGCCTCCTCCGGTACCCACCACTGGGCCCAGAGCTTCGATGGCGAGCTGGGCCAGATCTTCGAGTTCCAGGATCGCATCACCGAGGCCGTGGTCGGCCTGGTCGAGCCGCAGATCCGCCGCGCCGAAATCGACCGCGCCCGCCGGCAATGGCCGGCCGACCCGCAGGCCTACGACTATTTCCTCCGGGCGCTGCCGCATTTCTACGCCCGCGATCCTGCTGCCTATCGCGAAGCGCTGAGCCATCTCGAACAGGCCATCGCGCTGGAGCCCGACTACGCCGCGGCCCTAGCCTATGCCTCCTGGGCCGATGCCCGGCGGGGCACAGTGTCGCTCAAGATGTTGACCGACGAGGAGGCGGCGCGTTGCCTCGCCTATGCCCGCCGGGCGCTGCAATATGGCGAGGACGACCCGATGGTGCTCGCCATCTGCGGCCATTCGTTGCTGGCCGTCGGCCAGATGCGGGCCGAGGGACTGGCGACCGCCGACCGGGCCCTCAAGGCGAACCCCAACAATGTTGCCGTGCTGGTGCTGGTCGGCATCTGCAACATGCTGACCGGCGATCTCGACAAGGCCGAGGCCTGCTACCGCCGCGCCTATCAGCTGAGTCCCGGTGCGCCCGAGGCTTACGAAAGCCTCGCCGGCATCGGCTTTGCACTGTTCTTGAAAGGCGAGGACGAGGCGGCGCTCGAATGGCTGGAGCAGTCGCTGGCGACCCTGGTCGACTGGCCGCCGACCTATTGGATGCTCACCGCCGCCTATGCCCATCTCGGCCGCCTCGACGAGGCCCGGACCATGCTGCAGCGGCTCATCGCCTTCGCCCCGCAGACCAGCATCGCCGGCATGATGACGGTGCGGGCCCGTTCTGACGATCGTCTCGATCGCCTGATCGAGGGCATGCGCAAGGCCGGCCTCACCTGACTTTGGGCCGATTAGGAACTTTTCATAATCGCTGAAGGACCCGCGGGGCTTTCCTCAGGCAAGCTCTCCTCATCGGAACTGAGGAGGACTTCGAAATGGACATGTATACGACCGGAACCGTTCAAGTACTCTACCCGCTGGATCGGCCCTACACCCCCTATCGCTCAGACGAAGATGCCTACTACGAGGCTAATGCCGGCCTGCAACTACCCCACTGGTTCGCGGGTATCATTCATGTACTTCGCTGTCTGGGCCGGCACGGGGATGCTGCCCACTCGGCGCCTATCAGAACCACGCAGACGGCTTAGGGAGGGAGACTGCCATGTCACTGGATATCATCGGGCCAGGCTTCGGCCGTACCGGCACCTATTCGCTCAAGATCGCACTCGAACACCTAGGCTACGGGCCTGCCCATCACATGTTCGAAGTGCGTGACAACCCCCCTCTGCTGACGCCCTGGCAGGCCTTCGCCGACGGCCGGACGGTCGACTGGGACGCCGCCTTCAAGGGTTATCGCGCCCAGGTCGACTGGCCTGGCGCCGCCGCATGGTCGCAA
>DASWWF010000436.1:0-5365 GCA_036401035.1 Devosia sp. | reverse complement strand
AATTGCAGGCTTTGGGGGAGGAACGGGGCTCGGACGCGCAAGTGTCTCGCGGAGCGGTATCAAGGCCTTGGTTAACGCATTTTGCTTAACGTTCAGTTACTCTAAATCGCGCGATTCGACTGAGGAAAAGCCGGTGAAAGCACTTACGGCAGCCATTGACGCCATCGATGAGGTCGAAGTGTTCGGCCGCGTTAAGACGGTGCAGGGCCTGCTGGTCGAAGTCGTCGGCCCGGTGCGTGAGCTGCGCGTCGGCGGCCGCGTCATCATCGAGACCACCGGAGGCCAGAACCTCGCATCCGAAATCATCGGTTTTCGCGATGGCCACGCATTGTGTTTACCGTTCGGTCCATTGACCGGCGTGCGCCTGGGCTGCCGCGCCGTGTTCCAGTCGACCGACGGCGCCGTCTATCCGTCCGAGAGCTGGCTCGGCCGCGTGGTCAATGCCAATGGCGACGCCATCGACGGCGGCGGGCCGAACGCCCGCGGCGCGCTGGCTTATCCGCTGCGGCAGACACCTCTCCCCGCGCACGAGCGCGCCCGCGTGGGCGATCCGATCGACATGGGCGTGCGCACGCTCAACACCTTCATCACCATGTGCGATGGCCAGCGCATGGGCATCTTCGCCGGCTCGGGCGTCGGCAAGTCGGTGCTGATGTCGATGCTGGCGCGCAATGCCGAGGTCGATGTGGCCGTGATCGGGCTCATCGGTGAGCGTGGGCGCGAGGTGCAGGAGTTCGTCCAGGAATATCTGGGCGAAGAGGGCCTCAAGCGCGCCATCGTCGTCGTCGCGACGTCCGACGAGGCGGCGCTGATGCGCCGCCAGGCAGCCTATCTCACTGTGGCGCTTTGCGAATATTTCCGCGATCAGGGCAAGCGCGTTCTCTGCATGATGGACAGCCTCACCCGCTTTGCCATGGCGCAGCGCGAGATCGGGCTGGCCATCGGCGAGCCGCCGACCGCCAAGGGTTATCCGCCGACGGTCTTCACCGAACTGCCGCGATTGCTGGAAAGAGCGGGCCCGGGGCTGGTGAATTCGGGCTCTGTTACCGGTCTATTTACCGTTTTGGTCGAAGGTGATGACCACAATGAGCCCATTGCGGACGCCGTGCGCGGTATCCTCGACGGGCACATCGTAATGGAGCGCTCGATTGCCGAGCGGGGACGTTACCCTGCCGTCAATGTGCTCCGGTCCATCTCGCGGACCATGCCTGGGTGTGTACCGGTCTCGTTCAGACCGACTCTGGCAAAGGCCCGCGAACTCATGTCCATCTATTCGGACATGGAGGAACTGATCCGGCTGGGGGCTTACCGGAAGGGATCGGATCCGAAGGTGGACCGCGCGATCGCCATCAACCCGGCGCTGGAGGCTTTCCTCACGCAGCAACGGGAAGAGACGACCTCGATTGCCGACGGCTATCAAATGCTGGAGGCCATCGTGGAGACGGCGGGCGCGGACCAGAGGAGTGCCTGACTTGATGTGTAAGGAGTGCAAGTCATGAAGTCGCGCAGCGAGAGCCTGATCCGGCTCAAGAAGTTCCAGGTGGACGAGAAGCGCCGCCAGGTCACGCAGATCGAGATGATGATCGCGGACTTCGAGCGCATGGCGTCCGAACTCGATCAGCAGATCGAAATCGAACAGCAGAAAACCGGCATTTCCGATGTGGCGCACTTCGCCTATTCGACCTTTGCCAAGGCGGCCATCGCCCGCCGCGACAACCTGCTCAATTCCGCCAACGACATGAAAGACAAGCTCGAGGCGGCGCAGGATGCGCTGGCCGAAGCGGTCGAAGATCTCAAGAAGGTCGAACTGCTCGATCAGCGCGAGCACAGCCGCGAGCAGCAGGAACAGGCCAAGATCGAGCAGGACGGATACGACGAGATCGCCCGCCTGCGGCACATGCGCTCCTAACGCATCGCATCAACTCCTTACGCCAAATGAAAAAGGCCCGCCGGGTGGCGGGCCTTTCGTATTTCATGTCGCGCAACCTTACGATTGCGTGTTGGCGTCCAGCACGATGCGCTGCGTGTCGCGGTCGGCGGCGTAGGTGTCCTTGTCGAACGCCGGCGCCGCTTCCATCTGGTCGCGGGTGATCGGAAGCACCAGCGAACGGTTGTTGTTGGGGTCGGCCAGGAAGTTGAGGTTCTCGAAGGCCACGGCCACCGGCTTGGTGCCGATGCCGAGGAACCCGCCGAAGTCGATGATCAACGCATCCACCGAGCCGTCCTCATTGAGGGCGAGGTCACCGATGGTGCCGATATGCTCGTCATTGGTGCCGTAGACATTGATGCCCTTGAGCTCGTCGGCGGTCAGCTGCGCCTCATCGAAATCGGCCATGCCATCGCGGTTGAGCGGGTCCATCGCGCCCGGTGCGGCCGGAGTGGCGGCCTTGTCGGTCGAACTGACCGCGCCAGTGGCGGTCTCATCGGCCGGAGCCATGGCATTGTCCGCCGGCGCGGCAGCGGCCGTGTCGGTCGGCTCGTCGTCGGTCCACTCAAAGGCCGGCGCATCGTTCAGCGCTTCCTTGGTGGTGGCGAGCACATAGCGCTCGGTATTGTCGGCAGCGGTGACGAATTCGAGATCGTCCATCGACACGGCGACGTTCTTTTCGCCCATACCGAGGAAGCCGCCGACGCCGATCACCACGGCCTCGACCTCACCGGCATCGCCGACCACGAGGTTGTTGATGTCGCCGATATGCTCGGCATCCTCGGCAGCGGACGAGTAGACCTGCTTGCCGATGATTTCGGTGGCGAGGTTGTCGCTGTCGGTGGCGGTGTAGGCGTTCAGCGTACCGGGGGCGGGGGTCGCCGTGGTGGTGGCGTTCTGCGCCATCGCGCCACCCATCAGCAGGGCGGTGAGGGCGGTGGTCGTCAACAGTGTCCGGATCATGGTATTCTCCACAGGTTCTTCCGAAGGGATGAACGGGCCGTGCAGCGCGGGTGCTTTGCGGTGCTGCGCTGCGCGGCCTTCTATGGTGGACTAACGCCACATCCGGAGCTCTGTTCCGTCCGCCCGCTGCGACATCTCGTGCAAATAAAAAGGCCGGCCCTTTTCGGGTCCGGCCTCTTCCGCCTCCCAGCGGTTCATTGGGCGGCCCGACTGATGCACAAGGGCCGCCTGATGAAACGATGATGGCAGCGATTTGCGGGCAGGGCGAGTCCGTCCCGGGTTAACGGGTAAACGAGACGTGAATTGGTTAAGCTGCCGGCGTATTGATCGGGATCGGCTCGGACGGCCCTGGCACGGTCCATTGTGCCGCGCCGGCATGCTGGATCAGGCGGTGGATGAAGCCGAGCTTTTCGATCACCACCGGGGTCAGCACGAAGGGGTAGGCGTCATGCTGGCCGACGGCGCGGTTGAGGTTGTTGATCAGCGAGGCGAGCGGCACCCAGTTGTCGATCAACTCGCCGATGGTGGCGATGCGGTATGGGTCGAAGTCGATCCGCGCCGTCAGTTCGCCCGACGTATCCAGCGCCGGCCGCATGCGCACGCCGAAAGCCGAGGCCATTTCGGTGGTGTCGACCAGGTGCATGTAATGCGCCCAGGTCTCGGCGAAATCTTCCCACGGGTGCGAGGTGGCGTAGCCCGAGATGTATTGCGCCTGCCAGTCGACCGGCGCGCCGTTCGCATAGTGCGCCCGCAGCGCTGCCTCATAGGGCCGGCTCTCGTCACCGAAGAGGCTGCGGAACTCGGCGTGCGATGGCCCATTGGCGACGAGGATGTCCCAGTAGTGGTGGCCGACCTCATGGCGGAAGTGCCCGAGCAACGTGCGGTAGGGCTCGTTGAACTGGGTCCGCCGGTACTCGCGTTCCGCGTCGTCGGCCTCGGTCAGCGCGATGGTGATGACGCCGCCAATATGGCCGGTCAGCACCGGCACCGGCGACAGCGCCTCGTTGAGAAAGCGGAAGCTGAGGCCATGCGCGGAATCCTGGCTGCGCGTGGCGAGCGGCAGTCCCATCCGCAACAGCGAATAGATCAGGCGCTTCTTGGCCCGTTCGAGCACCTGCCAACGGATTAGGTTTTGCGCATCCTCCATCGGCGGCACGATTTCATTGTGCCGGCAGGCGCGGCAGAAGCGCTCGCCGGTGCCGGCTTCCACCAGCCAATTGCAGGCGCCAAATTCGGCATTGGCGCAGAAAACGAAGGCTTTGCCGGGCAGATGTGGTGCCAGCCAGGTGCCGTCATGAGCATGCGGCTCGAGCGATACTAGCGCATTGACGGTCGGCTCATAGCCCAGCCGATGCCCGCAATGCTCGCAGACGACGTTCTCGAAATAGAGCGCGTGCCCGCAATGATCGCATCGGAAGAGTTTCATGAAATGCCCGGTGATGACGCTGGCGCAACAATGCGCCAGCCGGCCCGACGTTCCAAGGCCTGGCGAGCCCCGCTGGCGCTATACCGCCCCGATCGTCTTCAGCCTGACGCGTGGGTGGACCTCGTTCTGGCTCATGACCACGGTCTGCGGACGGAAGCGTTCGATGATGGCGCGGACGTGGGGGCGGATCGAGGGCGAGGTGATCAGCACCGGCAGCTCGCCGATCTGGGCGGCGTTCTCGAAGCCCTGCTGCACGGCGACAATGAACTGCTGCAGGCGCGAGGGCGCCATGGCGAGGTGGCGCTCGGCGCCGTCGCCCACCATGGCTTCGGCGAAGTCGCGCTCCCATTGCGGCGACAGCGTCAGCAGCGGCAGGTTGCCGTCGGGCCCGAGATTGGCCGAGCAGAGCTGGCGGGCGAGGCGGGAGCGGACATGCTCGGCGATCATCTGCGCGGTGCGACCCGGGCCGGCGACTTCGGCGATGCCTTCGAGGATGGTGGGCAGGTCGCGGATCGAGATCCGCTCGGCGAGGAGCGTCTGCAGCACGCGCTGGATACCCGAGACGGAGATCTGGCTGGGGACGATGTCCTCGACCAGCTTCTGCTGGTCCTTGCTGAGGCCGGCGAGCAGCGACTGCACATTGGCGTAGCTCAAGAGATCCGAGACGTTGGCCTTGAGCACTTCGGTCAGGTGCGTCGAGATCACCGTCGAGGGGTCGATGATCGAGTAGCCGCGCAGTTCGGCCTCGTCGCGCAGCGCCGGATCGATCCAGGTGGCGGGCAGGCCGAAGGTCGGCTCGATGGTGTGGACGCCCGGCAGCTGGATGTCCTTGCCCATGGGGTCCATGATCATCAGCTGGTTGGCGAAGATCTGGCCGTGGCCGGCCTCCACTTCCTTGATCTTGACCTTGTAGTCATTGGGCTCGAGCTGCATGTTGTCGAGGATGCGCACCGGCGGCATGATGAAGCCGAGTTCGGTGGCGAGTTGGCGGCGCAGTGCTTTGATCTGTTCGGTGAGCCGGTCGGTGCCGCTGTCGTCTTCCTTGACCA
>DASWWF010000435.1:0-2704 GCA_036401035.1 Devosia sp. | reverse complement strand
GGTGCGCCAGCAGCAGACGGAGGCGGCCCGCGCGCAGCTCGCCATCGCGCTGGCGCTCGGCGCCGACTATCTCCGCCTCTTCGGCGGCCCCATTCCCGCCGATCAGGATCGCGAGCGCACGCTTGACGCCATCGCTCAGGGTCTCGGCGAAATCGCCGACCTGACCGCGGCGAGCGGCGTGACCTCGCTCATCGAAACCCACGATTCCTTCTGCAAGGCCGACAGCATTCTCGACCTCTACCGGCGCGGCGCCAGCGACAAGCTGGAAGTGCTCTGGGACACACTCCATTCGCATCGCCACGGCGACAGCGGCGAAGAGACCTGGGGTAAGCTGGGCAAGCGCATCCGCCTCGTCCACGTCAAGGACGCCTATACCGCCACGCCCGAAAAATTCGACTTCGCGCTCAGCGGCGAGGGTAACGTCCCGGTCAAGGGCTTCCTCGATCTGCTCGAGCGCGAGAACTACGACGGCTACGTCAACTTCGAGTGGGAAAAGGGCTGGCATCCCGAGATCGCCGGCCCCGAAGTCGCCATCCCGCACTTCGCCAGATTCATCGCTGACCGGAAGGGCAGAGCGTGACGTCGCAAGCAAACACCGGCGCACTGCCAGTGGGGAACCCGGCGCGGAAAACGCGGGGTTCGAGCCTCAAGGCGCAGCGCCGCAACCGCGCCTATCTGCTGGTCGCACCGGCGGTGATCCTCATCGCCGTGATGATGATCTATCCGATCGTCCAGACCATCTATTTCAGCTTCTCCAAGGTGCAGCTGCCGGCCCTGCGGACGGCCTTCATCGGCTTCGATAATTTCGTCCGCATCTTCAACGACCCGGAGACCGGCCCGCTGGTGCAGCGCACCCTGGTCTGGATCGTCGGCGGGGTGGCGCTCAAAATGGCGCTCGGCATGGCCGCGGCCCTGGTGTTCAACGCCAAGGTGCGCGGCACCGTGTGGATGCGCGTCCTCGTCATCCTGCCCTGGGCCATTCCCTCGGTGGTCGGCGCCAATTTGTGGCGCTGGATCGTCCAGACCGATTCCGGCGTGCTCAACCAGACGCTGCGTGCCTGGGGCCTCGACAGCTGGGCGCTCAACTGGCTGGGCAGCCCCGACACCGCCATGTTCACCGTCATCGTCGCCTATTCATGGGGCGGTTTCGCCTTCGTCATGCTGCTGATCCTCGCGCGTCTGCAGGGCCTGCCCGAAGAGATCAACGAGGCGGCCCGCGTCGACGGCGCCAACTGGTGGCAGATCTTCCGCTACATCACGCTGCCCTCGCTCACCGGCGTGCTCGCCGTGGCGCTGATCCTCGAGATCGTCTCGGGCATCAACTCCTTCGACACGCTGATGATCATGACCGGCGGCGGCCCCGCCAACGCCACCCGCATCTGGGGCATCGACATCTACAAGACCGGCTTCACCGACTTCAACCTGGGCGGCGCCGCCGCCATGAGCGTGCTGATGTTCGCCGCCGTCATCGTCGTCTTCGTCATCTATGGCGGCGTCAACAGCCGCGTGCAGCGCCGGCAGGGAGAGGTGTCATGAGCATCGCCGCCACCGTCGCTCCGGCCGGGCAGAAATCGCGCGGTCGCGACACCACGCAGAAGACGCTCCGCACGGTCGGCAAGTACGCGCTGGTCTATGGTCTGGGCATGTTCTTCGTGCTGTTCAGCACGCTGCCGCTGCTCTGGGGCGTCAGCACTGCGCTCAAGATCCCGTCCGAGGTCTATGCCTTCCCGCCGACCTGGATCCCAAAGACCCTCACTTTCGAGAATTTCATCTCGGTAGTGCAGAACCAGAACCTGATCCGAGCCTTCTTCAACACGCTGATCATCGCTTCGGGCACCACGCTCGTGGCGCTCATCGTCGGCGTGCTCGGCGGCTACGGCTTTGCCCGCTACAAGTTCCCCGGCCGCAACGGGCTGCTCTGGGCGGTGCTGTTCACCAAGCTCTTCCCGCGCGTCGTCGTCATCGTCCCGTTCTTCGTGACGCTGCGCAACCTGCAGATGATGAACACCTACCAGGGCCTCATCCTCGTCTACCTGATGGTCACCTTCCCGGTGGCGATCTGGTTGCTCAAGGGCTTCTTCGACAAGATCCCCGTCGAGATCGAAGAGGCGGCCGTCATCGATGGCTGCAACCTGCCGCAGCTGCTCTGGCACGTCATCATCCCGATGTCGCGCCCGGCGCTGGTGGCGGTCGCCATGTATTCCTTCATCCTCGCCTGGAACGAGTTCCTCTTTGCCCTCGTCTTTACCAACGGCCTCGAACGCCGCCCGCTCTCCATCGCTCTCGCCTTCTTCATCGACGAGAACGGCATCCGCTGGGGCGAACTGATGGCTGCCTCCGTGGTCATGAGCCTGCCCGCCATCATCGTCTTCACCTTCGCCCAGAAGCTTCTGGTGCGTGGCCTCAGCGACGGGGCGGTGAAGGGATGAACGACCGTACCGGACAAGTCGCCGTCGTCACCGGCGCCAGCCTCGGCGTCGGCCTGGCGGCCACCGCGGCGCTGGCGCAGCGCGGCCTCAACGTCATCGCCGCCGCCCGCGACCTGCAGCGGCTGGAGACGGCTGTTGCCAGTCTCGTTCCCGAAATCCGCCACCGCGTCAAAGGCGTCGCCTGCGACGTGCGTGAGGAGCCCCAGGTCAAGGCCGCGGTCGATGCCGCCATCGAGTATTTCGGCCGCCTCGACATCGTCGTCAACAGCGCCGGC
>DASWWF010000434.1:0-2463 GCA_036401035.1 Devosia sp. | reverse complement strand
GAGCTGATCCCGCTCGGCATCGATCAGGGCGTGTCGCTGCTGATCTGGTCGCCGCTGGCCGGCGGCTGGCTCACCGGCAAATACACGCGTAACTCGAAACCCGATGACGGCCGCCAGGTCCGCGGCTTCCGCGAGCCGCCGATCGACGACTGGGATCATCTCTGGAACATCGTCGATGTGGTCAATGCAGTGGCCGCCCGGCACGGCGTCTCCGGCGCGCAGGTCTCGCTCGCCTGGCTGCTGCAGCGCCCGATCGTCGCCTCGGTGATCATCGGCGGCCGCAACATCACCCAGTTCGAAGACAACCTCAAAGCCGCCGACCTCAAACTCACCCCCGAGGACATCGCCGACCTCGACAAGGTCAGCCAGCCCCGCCTCATCTACCCCTACTGGCACCAGAGCTTCTCGGTGACCTCCCGCATGAGCGAGGCGGATCTATCCCTGCACCGGCCGTTCATCCCGGAGTGAAATGAAAGCGCCCGGGGAGCAATCCCCGGGTAATTCCTGATCGGGATCATCAGCTTTCTGCTTGACGAAGTTTAGAACTCTTATAAACTACGAGGCCTCGAGACCGAGGAATCGTGATGAAGCTGACGCGTCAGTCCAACTATGCCGTTCGGGCCCTGATCTATTGCGCGGTCAATGACCCGGGGCTGAGCCGGGTGACTGACATTGCCAGGGCGCATGGCATTTCCGAGCTATTCCTGTTCAAGCTGATCAAACCGCTGGTCGAGAATGGCCTGATCCGGACGGTGCGTGGTCGCCATGGCGGCATCAAGCTCGGTCGCCCCGCCAGCGACATCACTCTGCTCGACGTCATTCGCCTCACCGAAGAGAATTTCGCCATGGCGGAATGCTTCGAGGGCGGCGACATCTCCTGCCCGCTGGTCGACAATTGCGACGTGAACTCGGCCCTCCGCGAGGCGCTCGGCGCCTTTTTCGAGGTCCTCGACAGCAAGACCATTGCCGACCTCGCTGGCAAGCGCCGCTCGCTGCGTGAACGCCTCGGCCTCAAATACGAGGACATGGAGCCGGTCCTCGCCACCATGAACTAGGCTTCGGCCTTCCCGCTTTCGCGTGCCCCGCGGGCTTGATTGCCCCGGGGCACGCGTGTTTTAAGCGGCCCATTCCCACGACACGGACCTGAACATGGCCGCGGCGCCCATACTCGCCCTGCAGGACATCGCCCTGACTTTTGGCACCACGCAGCTTCTCGAGGCGGCGGAGCTCTCGGTGCTGCCCGGCGAGAAGATCGCGCTGGTCGGCCGCAACGGTTCGGGCAAGTCGACGCTCCTCAAGATCGCCGCCGGCGAGGTCGAAGCCGATAGCGGCAAGCGCTTCCTGCAGCCCGGCGCTACCATCCGTTACCTGCCGCAGGAACCGGACCTGTCCGCCTTCGCCACCACGCTCGCCTATGTCGAGGACGGCATGGAGGCCGGCGACGACCACTACCGCGCCACCTACCTGCTCAACGCCCTGGGCCTCACGGGCGCGGAGAGCCCCAAGAACCTCTCGGGCGGCGAGGCCCGTCGCGCGGCGCTGGCCCGCGTGCTGGCGCCCGAGCCCGATATCATCCTGCTCGACGAGCCCACCAACCATCTCGACCTGCCGGCCATCGAATGGCTGGAAAGCGAGCTCTCGACCATCAAGTCGGCGCTGGTGATCATCAGCCACGACCGCCGCTTCCTGGCCGACCTGACGCGCGTCACCTACTGGCTCGATCGCGGGGTCACCCGCCGGCTCAACAAGGGCTTCTCGGCCTTTGAGGAATGGCGCGACACCGTGCTCGAGGAGGAGGAGCTGCAGCGCCACAAGCTCGACCGGCAGATCGTGCGCGAAGAGCATTGGCTGACCTACGGTGTCTCCGCCCGGCGCAAGCGCAATGTGCGCCGGCTGGGCGCTCTGTTCGACCTGCGCCAGGAGCGCAAGGACCAGCGCCGCGCCGTCGGCGAAGTAAAGATCTCGGTCTCGGAGGGCGACACCTCGGGCAAGATGGTGATCGAGGCCGAGAACATTTCCAAGACCTACGACAAGCCCATCGTCACCGAGTTCTCGACCCGCGTTATCCGCGGCGACCGCATCGGCATTGTCGGCGCCAATGGCGCGGGCAAGACCACGCTGATCAAGATGCTGACCGGGGTGCTGCCGCCCGACAGCGGCCGCGTCCGCCTAGGGTCCAATCTCGAACTCGCCACCCTCGACCAGGGCCGCGCGGCGCTGTCCGCCGATACGACGCTCAAGGAAGCGCTGACCCGCGGCGGCTCGGACACGCTGCAGATCAACGGCCAGCCCAAGCACGTCATGGGTTACATGAAGGACTTCCTGTTCACTCCCGAGCAGGCCCGCACCGTGGTCGGCAAGCTCTCGGGCGGCGAGCGTGGCCGGTTGATGCTGGCGCGGGCTTTGTCGCTGCCGTCCAACTTCCTCGTCCTCGACGAACCCACCAACGATCTCGACCTCGAA
>DASWWF010000433.1:0-1557 GCA_036401035.1 Devosia sp. | reverse complement strand
AATACCCCGCCCACGCCGGGTTCAAGGCGGCGGAGTAGGGTTCTTACCGAACCATCCCGTGCCCCTCTCTTGCTCGGCTAAGGACTTAGCAAGAGCTAAGTCCAAGGCCTCGCTTTCTCTCCCGCAGGGGGAGAGAGGGTTCTGGGGCGCGATCTCTCATCCCTCTCCCCCCTTGCGGGGGAGAAAGCGATTTCTTGGTCTTAGCGCAGCTAAGCCTTAGAAATCGCAAGAGAGGGGCGCTGGATTTCGCCCCAGCCACATCTGATTACTTTCCGCCTGTCTTCGCCGCCTTATCCGCATCCCACCACCAGGACGTCGGGAAGCCCACCGAGTAGGTGGGGATTTTGGCGTGGCTGAAGCGGTTCCACATGGCGACGCGCTCGTCTACGGCCGCATAGCTCGGGATGACGATCTGCTTGGCGAGCAGCACACGGTCCAGCGCGTGCGTGGCCGCCACCAGGGTTTCGCGGTCGTCGGCATAGATCAGCTTCTGGATCAGCGCGTCGATGCCGGCGTCCTTGATGCCCGAATAATTGCGTGAGTTCGGCGTGTCGGCGGCGGCCGAGCCCCAGAAATCGAGCTGCTCGTTGCCCGGCGACAGGGTTTCGCCCCAGGCATTGTAGGTGATGTCGAAGTCGCGGTTGCGCAGCCGATCCTGGTACTGGGCGGAATCGGCCGAGCGGATGGTGACCTGGATGCCGATGCGGCCGAGATTGGTGACGAGGTTCTCCGCCACCGGTTCGATCGTCGGCCCGTCGAGCAGGATCTCGATGGTGAAGGGCTGTCCGTCCGGCGTCGTACGGGTCGCGCCGTTGAGCACATAGCCGGCCTCGTCGAGCAGCCGCACGGCCTCGCCGAGATTCTTGCGCAGGTTTTCCGAGCCGCCTACCGGATTGGTGTAGCGCGTGGTCAGCACTTCGGCCGGGATCAGGTCCTTGACGCTTTGCAGGATTTCCAGTTCCTCGCCGGCCGGCGGACCATCGGGCGCCGCCAGTTCTGTGCGGAAGAAGAACGAGTTCACCCGGTTGTACTCGCCATAGAACAGCGTCTTTTGCAGCTGTTCGAAGTCGAAGGCGTAGTTGAGCGCGCGGCGGACACGCTCGTCCTGGAACTGCGGTTTGCGGAGGTTGTAGATGAAGCCGACCATGGCGCCGCTATCGGCCATCGGCTCCTTGTAGCGCTCGCGCACCACGCGGCCATCCTTGGCGGCCGGGAAGTCGTAGGCGGTGGCCCAGCGCGCCGCGCGGTTCTCGCTCCAGTAGTCGAACTGGTCGGCCTTGAAGGCTTCGAAGGCAACATCGGTATCGCGGAAAAACTCGTAGCGCAGGGTGTCGAAATTGTTGGTGCCGATCTCGGTCGGCTTGTTGGCCGCCCAATAGTCCTCGACGCGCTTGTAGGTGACCGAGGTGCCCGCATTGAACGAGTCCAGCCGGTAGGGGCCTGAGCCCATGGGGATTTCCAGCGTCGAGGCGCCGATATCGCGCTGCTTGCCGCTGGCGTCGGTGCCCTCCCACCAATGCCTGGGCAGGATCGGGAACTCGCCGACGATCATCGGCA
>DASWWF010000432.1:0-2291 GCA_036401035.1 Devosia sp. | reverse complement strand
GATCTCGTGGTGCAGATCGGCGCGCCCAAGGGCGCCAGCCGCATGCTGCAGCGCATCGGCCGCGCCAACCACCGGCTCGAGGAACCGAGCAAGGCGCTGTTCGTGCCCGCCAATCGCTTCGAGGTGCTCGAATGCGAGGCGGCGCTCGAAGCGGTCGAGATCGGCGCGCAGGATAGCGAGGACCCGGTGGCCGGCGGCCTCGACGTGCTGGCGCAGCATGTGCTCGGCATGGCCTGCGCCGCGCCGCTCGAGCCACTGAAGTTCTTCGACGAGGTGCGCCACGCCTGGCCCTACCGTGATCTCGCCTGGGAGACGTTCGAGCGGGTGATCGACTTCGTCGCCACCGGTGGCTACGCGCTCCGCGCCTATGAACGCTATGCCAAACTGCGCAAGACTCCTGAGGGTCTCTGGCGCATCGCCAACCCGCAGGTGGCGCAGCAATACCGGCTCAATGTGGGCACCATCATCGAGGAGCCGATGGTGAAAGTGCGGCTGGTCAAGAGCAAGGCGCCGAAGCCCGGTCAGGATCGCAGCGGCACCACTGGACCGATCGGTCGCTTCGGCCGCGTGCTGGGCGAGATGGAGGAGTATTTCTTCAACTCCATGGTCAAGGGCGACACCTTTCTCTTCGGCTCGGAAGTCGTCGCCTTCGAGGGCATGTTCGAGACCGAAGCCTATGTCAACCGGGCGCAAGCGAAAGACCCGAAGATCCCCTCCTATATGGGCGGCAAGTTCCCGCTCTCGACCTATCTGGCCGACGGGGTTCGCAAGATTCTCTCCAAGCCGGACCACTGGGGCGTGCTGCCCGACCAGGTGAGCGACTGGCTGCGGCTGCAGCGCGATGCCTCGATCCTGCCGCCGGCAGACTCCATGCTGGTGGAGACCTTCCCGCGCGGCGGTCAGAACTTTCTCGTCTGCTATCCGTTCGAGGGCCGGCTGGCGCACCAGACGCTGGGCATGCTCCTGACCCGGCGGCTGGAGCGGGCGCGCGCGCGGCCATTGGGCTTCGTCGCCTCGGACTATTCGCTGGCCATCTGGGGGCTGGGCGATATCTCGGCCATGATCCGCACCGGCCGGCTGTCGCTCGACGAGCTCTTCGACGAGGACATGCTGGGGGATGACCTCGAGGACTGGCTCTATGAGAGCCAGCTGATGCGGCGCACTTTCCGCAATTGCGCTATCATCGCCGGGCTTATCGAACGCCGCCATCCGGGCAAGGAAAAGACCGGGCGGCAGATCACCGTGTCATCGGACATCATCTACGACGTGCTCTACGAGCACGAACCCGATCACATTTTGATTCAGGCCACCCGCCGCGATGCCGCCAGAGGCCTGCTGGACGTGGAAAGACTGGGCTTGGCGCTCAAGCGCATACGGAAACATATCGTGCACAAACCGCTCGACCGAATCTCGCCTTTGGCGGTACCTGTGCTGCTTGATATCGGCAAGACGCCGATCTTCGGCGAAGGCCGCGAGAGCGCCATGGCGGACGCCGCCGAAGAGCTGATCAGGGAAGCCTTGGGGCAGAATTGAGCGCATACCAGGCGGCTTATGCCGCTTTCGACAGCGAGGCGACGGTGCTCTTGAACTTCGCCGGCCATGCCTTCGAGCCGCTGCCTTCGGGCGGACTCTATTGGCACGCCGAACGCACGCTGCTGGTCGCGGACCTGCATCTCGAAAAATTCTCGTCCTTCGCCAGGCGCGGATCGCTGCTGCCGCCCTATGACACCGGCCTGACGCTGAAGCGGTTGGAAAGCGATATCGTCAAGACCGGCGCCGAGAAGGTCATTGCGCTCGGGGATTCCTTCCATCGCGACGAAGGCACCTCGACCCTGCTCGACGCCGACCGCCTGCGGCTGATGGCGCTGCTCGGCAAGACGCACTGGACCTGGGTGTCCGGCAACCACGACCCCAGCCCGCATGCGCTGGGCGGGCTCTGCGTGGATGTGCTGGAACATCGCGGCCTGACCCTGACGCATGAGCCGAAGCGTGGCGTGCCCGGGCTCATTGGGGGGCACCTGCACCCGGCCGCGCATGTGCAGATGGATGGCCGCTCCGTCCGCCGCCCCTGCTTCGTCCACGACGGCTCGGTGTTGGTGCTGCCGGCTTACGGGGCATCGGCAGGAAGCATCAACATCCTGGGCCCGGCGTTTCTCGGGCTCTTCGACTTCGCCTCGCTCGAGGTGACGATGATCGGCCGGGGCCGGGTGTATCCGGTGAGCGTCAAGCGGCTGATCACCGGCGACGTACGCTAGGAGGCGGCATCGCGTCCGCGGGAAGATGGGTCCTCG
>DASWWF010000431.1:0-4449 GCA_036401035.1 Devosia sp. | reverse complement strand
CGTCTCACTAAAACAAATACCGAGGCGGTCATCCGCCTCCGGGCCCGTCACGCTCTTTGACATCCCCGGAAGCCACTGGCTGTCCGGTGCATCAGCACGCGCGAAACGCGCAGTCGGGTCTCCCTCCCCCGTGCGGGGAGGGGACAGGGGTGGCGGTAGATGGGCCAGAGATGTTGGGGGAGGGCTTGATGCCTCGGACACATTCCCCGGCTCCCGTACCCCCCACCCTGTCCCTCCCCCGCAAGGGGGGAGGAGACACTCCGGCCGGAGGGTTTGGCCCTTGGAAGCCTCACATCCCCTGAACAAACGCCAGAATGTTGCCTTCGCTGTCCTTGGCCCAGGCGTTCTTCAACTCGCCGAATTCGGCGAGGCCGTTCACCGTCTTCAACCCGGGGAGGTCGTAGTCGATGAAGGTGACGCCCTTGGCGCGCAGCGCCTTCATGTCGGCGACGAGGTCGGGGCAGTCGAAGGTGAGAGCGGTGTTCTCGGCGGTGCCGGCATAGGCGGTCTTGTAGAGAAAGGCGCGGACGCCCTTCAGATGATAGACGACGCCGATGTCGCCCATGTCTTCGGCGGGCGTGAGGCCGAGTTTTTCCTGGTACCAGGTCCTGGCGCGCTCGATGTCGGCGGCCGGCAGCATGGCGGTGGCTTGGCGATCGGCAAACATTGGTTCCTCCCTCGCTTAGCGCGATGAGGATAAACCCCGCCGATCGCCAAAGCGATCCCGACCAGAGCCCCTATCCCTTGATGCCGGCCGAGAGCGTGATGGCCTGGGTGACCCGCTTCTGGAACAGCAGATAGGCGAGCGCCACCGGCAGACCGGCCAGCACGGCGCCGGCGAGGACGCGGCCATAGGCGACGCCGAAGGTGTCCTGCACGGCGGTGATGCCGACCGTCACGGTCATCATCTTTTCGTCCTGCGCGGCGAGGAAGGGCCAGAGGAACGAATTCCAGGCGCCGATGAAGGTGATGATGGCGAGCGCGGTCGTCACGCCCCAGTTCATCGGCAGGAACATGCGGAAGAGGAGCTGGAACTCGTTGGCGCCGTCGATCACCGCGGCCTCGCGATATTCGCGCGGCACGGAATCGAAGAACTGCTTGTAGACGATGATGGTCACCGGATGGATCAGCATCGGCAGCACGATGCCGGCATGAGTGTTGAGCAGCTTGACCCCGGCAATGATGATGAAGTGGTTCACGATCAGCGCCGAGACCGGCACCATGAAGCTGGCAAGGATCAGGTACCAGAGCAGCGTGCGGCCCGGGAACCGCAGCTGCGAGATGGCGTAGCCGGTGCAGGCGGCCATGAACACCGCCAGCACGGTGACCGCCGCCGAGGTGATGGTCGAGTTGAGGTACCAATAGGGCAGATCGGAATTGCGGATGACGAACTCATAGCCGTTGAGATTCCAGTTCTCCGGCAAGAGCCGAATGCCCGGCTTGACCGTCTCGTCGTCGGTCTTGAGGCTGGTGATCACCGCCCAGTAGAGCGGGAAGAACCAGATGGCGGCGCAGACCGCGGTGAGCAGCGTCAGCAGCACGCCGCCCAGATCGAAGAAGCGGCGCCTGCGATGCGTGGTGGTGGTGGCGGCGGAGACGTCGGAAAGCGTGGTCATTTGTCACCTCCGCGCATGCGAAGCACCTGGAACTGCAGCACCGAAAAGACCACGACGATGACGAAGAGCGCCACCGCGATGGTGGCGGCATAGCCGCTCGAGTTCTTCTGGAAGGCCTGCTCGTAGATGTATTGCACCAGCACCATGGTGGCCTGGGTGCGGCCGCCCATGGCGAAGAGATAGACCTGGTCGAAGATCTTGAGCTGCAGGATGAGCTGGATGGTGAGGCAGAGCACGGTGATCGGCCAGATCAGCGGCCAGGTGATGGAGCGGAACACCTGCCAGCGCGTGCCGCCATCGAGCGCGGCGGCTTCGTAGAGCTCGCGCGGAATGTTCCGGAGGCCGGCAAGGAAGAGCAGGATGGAAAAGCCGTTGGTCCACCAGATGGTGAGCAGCGCCGCCATCGGCATGAACCAGGGCGTGGTGCGCCAGACATTGACGCGCTTACCCACGATCGGCTCGATCAGATACTGGGCGATGCCGAACTGCAGGTTCAGCATCCAGTCCCAGATCAGGTAGACCACGGTGACGGGCAGGATGAAGGGCAGGAAGAAGGCGGCGAGCACCAGGCTCTGCACCCAGCCCTTGAGCCGGCCGACCATCAGCGCGATGGCGAGGGCGACCGCGGTGCCGGGGATCACGGTGAGCAGCACGAAATAGGAGGTGTTCCAGACCGCGGTCCAGAAGACGCGATCGCCGAACATCCGGGTGTAGTTGTCCAGGCCGATCCATACACCCTCGCCGATCAGCGGCGACTTGGTGAAGCTGATCTGGATCATCTGGATCGTGGGATAGATGAACATCCACCCAAAGATCAGGACGAAGGGCAGCACCAGCACGGCGGCGACAAGATGTTCGCTGCGGCGATTTCTGAGCATCGGAGCAGTCCTCAGCGCGACATGGGAACTGGCCGGCACAAGGCCGGCCAGCATTGAGCCAGAGAGCAGACTGAGCCGGTTACTGCAGCTCGTCGAGGCCCTGCTTCATCTCGTCGACGGCGGTCTGTGCATCGACCTCGTTGTTGAGCGCGGCGGTGAAGGCGTTGCCGGCGATATCAAAGAGCGGCGAGGCGACGCCGGCGTTCGGCGACTTGGGGTCGAAGACCTGGTTGGCGGTCAGCTTGGCGTAAGTCGCCTGCGGCTGCATGGCCTTGTAGTCGGCGGTCTCGGTGACGGCCTTGTTGGCCGGGATGTGGCCGGCCGAGGCCCAGAACAGCGAATGCTCAGACATCCACTTGATCACTTCGAGCACGGCAGCATGCTTTTCGGGCGTAACCGTCTTGCCGACATTGTTCGGGATCGCGAAGGAGTGGGAGTCGGCATAGGTGCAGGCATGGTTGAACATGACCGGCAGCTCGATGGCGCCCCAGTTGAAGAGCTTACCCTGCTTTTCGAGGTCGACCATGGTGGGGACTTCCCACACGCCGTTGATCATCATCGCGGCTTCGCCCGAGGTGAAGAGAGCCACATTGGCGGGGTAGTCGGTATATTCGGGGGTGTAGCCGTCCTTCACCCAGTCGGCGATGACCTGAACGGAGTTCTTGAGCTTGTCGAGGTTGTCGCCCTCGAGCCAGGCGCCATCGACGCCGATCGTGCCGTCCTGCTGGCAGAGGTAGGAGTAGATGGTGCGGAAGGCAAAGGAGCCGTCAGCCGTGGTGGTCGAGAGACCCCAGGTGGTGCCGCCGTCCTTGATCTTCTGCAGCGCGGCCTTGAAGTTGTCGATGCCATCGAGGCCGGTCGGGAGCCCGTCAGCGCCGATCAGGCCGGCAGCCTCGAGCTTGTCCTTGTTGTAGTAGAGCACGATCGGGTGGGTATCGAACGGCACGGCATACTGCTTGCCGTCGACATTGACCGCGTCCCAGGTCTGCTGGGCGAAGGTATCGGCCGAAAGACCCATGGCAGCCCAGTCTTCGGCGGTGATTTCGGACAGCGTGCCCTGGCTCACGGCCAGCGGGATACGCGAGGCGTGGTAGGTCATCACGTCGGGACCTTCGCCGACGGCGGCCGAGGTCTGCACCTTGGTATAGAAGGGCACGCCCCAATCGAGCGTGGTGCCCTGGATTTCAATCTTGCCGGCATGCTCGGCGTTGAAGTCCTCGATGAGCTTTTTCATGCGGACGCCGTCGCCGCCGCCCAAGAAGTCCCACCAGACGACGGTTTCGGCGGCGCTGGCGATCGACGCGAACGACATCAAAGCCGTCGAGACGAGCACCGTCTTCAAAAGAGATTTCATGACCTGGTTCCTCCCTTTGGTCCGGGCTGCGTTCCTCCACGCGCCCGGACCGGATGCTATCGATTGGCGACTGGTTGTCAACAGATTTGGCGATACACATCCGAATGTTGAATATCTAATATAAACCGGTACTTAGGCCGGAGCGGTCCGGCTGCGGGCGCGCGGCATCACACCCTCCGGCGCGCCCTATGGAAGGGGCACGTCGGAGGGGTCCGGGGAGGACTCCGGGACCGGGTAGCGTCAGAGTTTGACGCGGACCATCTGATATGAATAGGGCGCGAGCTTCACGCTGAGCGTGCCGTCCGCCACCTTGGCGCTGCTGCCCTTGCTGGGCACGACATTGTCCTGATGTTTGGACGTATTGGTCGCCCGCAGGTCCTTGTGGGTCATGACCTGGTGGTCGACCACCTTGCCGCCGGCAAAGCCCTGCAGGCTGACATCGACATCGATCGATTCCGAGGCGTTGCGGTTGACGGCGAAGAAGGTGAGCGTGCCCGCCTCTTCGTCGTGAACGCCCGAAATATCGACATAGGGGACGTTGTCGCCATGGATGGCGTCGTAGCCGGGCGAGTTGACGAGGAGGTTCAGCGCCGTGCCGCGG
>DASWWF010000430.1:0-2758 GCA_036401035.1 Devosia sp. | reverse complement strand
CTGGGCATGGTGTTCCAGTCGTTCAATCTCTGGAGCCACATGTCGGTGCTCGACAATGTGATGGAAGCGCCGATCCTGGTGCAGAAACGCGCCAGGGAAGAGGTCCGCGCCGAGGCCCTGCAGATGCTCGAAAAAGTCGGTATCCTGCAAAAGGCCGACAGTTATCCGGCGCAGCTCTCCGGCGGCCAGCAGCAACGCGCCGCCATCGCCCGGGCCCTCTGCATCAATCCCAAGGTGATGCTGTTCGACGAGCCGACCTCCGCCCTCGATCCCGAACTGCAGGTCGAAGTGGTGCGGGTGATAAAACTCCTCGCCGACGAAGGCCGCTCCATGCTGCTCGTTACCCACGACATGGGTCTCGCGCGCTCCATCGCCGACCAGGTGATCTTCCTGCATCAGGGCAAGATCGAAGAGCAGGGCACGGTGGACGAAGTCTTCGGCGCCACCAAGAGCCCGCGCCTCAAGCAGTTCCTCAGCGCCGCCAACCACTAAGATGACCAAAGCCCCCTCGCCTGCCACCGAACTGCGCACCGTTCGGGACCTGCTCCGCTATGGCGTGAGCCGGTTCAACGCCGCCCGCCTGACCTATGGCCACGGCACCAGCACCGCCCTCGACGAGGCCGCCTACCTCGTCCTCGAAGGGCTCAACCTGCCCATCGACGACCTCAACCCCTGGCTCGATGCCCGCCTGACCACGCCCGAACGCGAGAAGCTGGTCGGCCTCTTCGACGCCCGCATCGAAACGCGGAAGCCCGCGCCCTATCTTGTCAACAGGGCCTATGTCCGTGGCATCCCGTTCTTCGTCGACGAACGGGTGATTATTCCCCGCTCCTACCTCGCCGAACTGCTGCTCGACGGCACGCTTGGCCCCGACAGTCTCGGCCTCGTCGACGAGCCCGGCGCCGTGCTCGATCTCTGCACCGGCTCGGGCTGCCTCGCCATCATCGCCGCCATGGTGTTTCCAGATGCCGGCGTCGACGCCGTCGATCTCTCCCCTGATGCGCTGGAGGTGGCCCGGATCAATCTCGACGAGCACGACCTTGTCGATCGCATCGAACTGCATGAGGGCAGCCTTTTTTCGCCACTCGGCAAGCGCCGCTACGACCTCATCATCACCAACCCGCCCTATGTGGCGGCGGCCGAAGTAGATGCCTTCCCCGAGGAATATGCCAATGAGCCGCAAATGGCCCATCTGGGCGGCGAGGATGGGCTCGATCTGGTGCGGCAAATCCTCGCTGCGGCGCCGGACCATCTCAATGCCGGTGGCGGCCTGCTCTGCGAAATCGGCACCGGCCGCGAGCGTCTGGAGGCCGAATTTGACCATCTCCCCTTCCTTTGGCTCGATACTGCCGAGAGCGAAGGCGAGGTTTTCTGGCTCAATGCACAGGATTTCGCCCCTGCGCAAATATTGACCAGCCGGTAAAAAGCGGTAGCGTGGCCTTAATGCCTGCCGGGAGCAGGCGGAATTCGGCGCTCGTCAGGAGCGTCAGCCTAGGAGAAACAATAATGAAGAAGCTCGCCCTCGTGGCAGCCGCCGTTCTGGCGCTGTCCGCCACCGCTGCCAACGCACAGGCCATCCGGATCGGCACCGAAGGTGCCTATGAGCCGTGGAACTTCGTCGATGCCAGCGGCAACCTCGCCGGCCTCGATATCGACGTGCTCAACGAGCTCTGCAAGCGCGCCAGCCTCGAATGTACCTTCGTGCAGACGGCCTGGGACACCATCATCCCCAACCTCAATGCCGGCAACTACGACGTGATCGCCGCCGGCATGTCGATCACCGATGAGCGCAAGGAAGCGGTCAACTTCACCGCCGACTATTCGCCGCCGGAAGAGTCGGGTTGGATGATGCTCGCCGGCACCAACTTCGACGCAGCCAATATCAAGGGCTTGAAGATCGGCACCCAGACCGGCACCATCCAGGCCGGCTATGTCGAGGCTAACCTCGCCGCCGACAACACCCTTTCGACCTTCGCCACCGCCCCTGATGCGCTCGCCGACCTGATGGCCGGCAATATCGACGTCATCCTCGCCGACAGCTCCTATATCGACGAGACCGTCGCCGCTTCGGGTGGCGCCCTCAAGACCGACGAAAACGCCATCCCGATCGGGGGCGGCGTCGGCGCCGCGGTCCGCAAGGCCGATACCGAACTGCTCGGCAAGCTCGATACCGCCCTCGCTGCGGCAAAGGCAGACGGCACCATCGACGGGCTGATCACCAAGTGGTTCCCGGAACGCAAGGGTCCGTTCTATAAGTAAGTCGTGACGGGCGGGTCCACACGGGCCCGCCCTCACTCGGGGGCAAGCCGGGATGGAAGATCTCGCGTTCTGGGCGTCGTACCTGACCAACGGGCGGCACCTGAACTGGTACAGCAGCTTTCAGTATACGATCTTTGCCGCGCTGCTCGGCGGGCTCTTCGCACTGCTGTTCGGTCTCGCCGGCGCGTCGCTGCGCAACTCCACCAATCCGCTGCTGCGGCTTGTCGGCGCCGGTTACACCAACATGGTGCGCGGCGTTCCCGACGTGCTGTTCTTCCTGTTCTTTCCGCTTGCCTTCGAACAGCTGATCGAGCTGTTCCTCGCCCAGGGCGCCTGCGCCCCCGGTGAGGGCGCGCCGGGCGTCTGGCCGCCCTGCCCCGGCGCCAACTGGTACCTCGGCACCTGGGAATACCTGCTGCTGGCCTCGGTCTCGCTCGGCATCGTCTACGGTGCCTTCACCGCCAACGTCATCTCCGGCGCGCTCAACGCCGTGCCGCGC
>DASWWF010000429.1:0-2769 GCA_036401035.1 Devosia sp. | reverse complement strand
TGCACCCAGACGGATGCCTTGGCGGGTTTGGCAGGCGTGGTGTCGTGCATCAGGCTCTGCAAGGAAATGCTCATGGTTCGCTTTCGGGTTGCGATCTTAGGCCTGATGCTAGGCGCAAACCCTTGCCAACACGTGCGTGTGATCAATCCGGGCGACAATTCGGCGGGCGTGGTTGATTTTGCATGAAACACGGTGGTCGCCGCCGATTGCCTTGTCCGGGCGGCGCGCGTTACGGTCCATGTTCACTGCAGTTGCGGGTGGCGGGAGAGAGGGCTCACCACTGGGCTGTAATCGCGGCGTTGCAATGCAGTGAGAAAGAGGTCCGGTTCACGGACGCCAACAAAGGACAGGGACATGAAGAGACACTGGTTAAGCCTTCCAATCCTCACGCTGGCCGCAGCCGGCTTTGCGGCGCCGGCCCAGGCCGACTTCACGCTCAACATCCTGCACATCAACGATTTTCACTCGCGCTTCGAGTCGATCACCGGCAGCGATTCCAACTGCAACGCCGAGGGCGAGGGCAAGGGCGAGTGCTTTGGTGGCATTGCGCGTCTCAAGACCGAGATCGACGCCAAGAAGAAGGCCGCCGCCGACGCGGGCGAAAATGTCGTGCTGCTCTCGGCCGGCGACAATTTCCAGGGGTCGCTGTTCTACACCCAGTACAAGAGCCAGATCGTCGCCGACTTCATGAACGACATGGGCTTTGATGTGGTCGCCACCGGCAACCACGAATTCGACGACGGCCCGGCCGAATACGCCAAATTCCTCGCGGCGGCGAAATTCCCCATCATCGGCGGCAATTTTGATACCTCCAGCGATCCCGACCTCAAGGGCCGCCCGCCGGGCGTCTACATCATGACCATCGGCGGCGAGAAGGTCGCCTTTGTCGGCGCCACCACCGAGGAAACGCCGGAAATCGCCTCGGTCGGTTCCGTCGCCTTCCAGAGCGTCACCGACTACGTCAAGGGCGCCGTCGGCGCGCTCGAGGAAGCCGGCATCAACAAGATCGTCGCCATCACCCATATCGGCTACGGCCTCGACCAGGAGCTGGCCAAGGCCGTTCCGGGCGTCGACGTGATCATCGGCGGCCACACCCATACGTTCCTGGGCACCGGCGAAGGCGAAGCCGGCCCCTATCCGACCATGGTCGGCGAGGTTCCGGTGGTCACTGCCGGCCAGTACGGCAAGATTCTGGGCGACCTCAAGGTCACCTGGGACGATAGCGGCAAGGTGACCTCGGCTACCGGCGCCCCGATCCTTCTCGACGCGTCCGTCACCCCCGACCAGGGCTTCCTCGATCGCGTCGCCGAAGCCGGCAAGCCGCTCGAAGAGCTCAAGAGCAAGGTCATCGGCACCGCAGCCGAGATGATCCAGGGCGACCGCAATGTCTGCCGCGTCGAAGAATGCTCGATGGGCAACCTCGTCGCCGAGGCGCAGCTCGATCGTGTCGCCGACCAGGGCGTGTCCATCTCCATCGCCAATTCGGGTGGCCTGCGCGCATCGATCGATGCGGGCGAAATCACCATGGGCGAAGTGCTCACCGTGCTGCCCTTCTCGAACACCCTCGCCACCTTCCAGCTCACTGGCGCCGATCTCGTCGCCTCGCTGGAAAACGGCGTCAGCCAGGTGGCCGATGTGGCTGGCCGCTTCCCGCAGGTCGCCGGCCTCAAGTACACCTTCGACACCTCCAAGGACGTCGGCTCGCGCATTTCCGATGTGCAGGTGAAGGAAGGCGACGCCTGGGTGCCGATCGATCCGGCCAAGACCTATGGCGTGGTCACCAACAACTTCGTCCGCGGCGGCGGCGATGGTTATGCGCTCTTTGCCGACAACGCGCAGAACGCCTATGACTTCGGCCCGCCGCTCGAGCAGGTCGTCGCCGACTACATCGCCAAGCAGGGCGGCACCTACACGCCCTTTACCGATGGCCGCATCACCGACGCCTCGCCGGCCGCTCCGGCCGAACCGGCGGCTCCCGCCGAGGCTCCGGCTGCTGCCCCTGCGGCACCCGCTGCCGAAGCTCCGGCCGCCGAGCCTGCGGCCCCGGCCGCTGAGGCCCCGGCTGCTCCAAATGCGATGGCTCCCGCCGCCGAAACTCCGGCCGCCCCGAACGCCATGGCCCCGGCTGCCGAAACGCCTGCGGCGCCCAACGCCATGGCTCCGGCCGACGCGATGGCCCCCGCGGCTCCGGCTGCTCCCGCCGGGAACTGAGTTTGCTGGCAATCAGATATGGAAAGGGCGCCTCCGGGCGCCCTTTCTCATTTCAGCTTCTTGGCGCCAGTTGCCGCCACAGCAGCAGGATGATCACCGCGCCGATAATGGCGCCGATGAACCCGGCGCTGTCGCCGGGCCCATAGAGCCCGATCGCCTGCCCGAGAAACTTCGCCACCACCGCCCCGACGATGCCCAGCACCGTGGTCAGGATGAACCCCTGCGGCTTGGGCCGCCCGGGCGTCACCAGCTTGGCAATGACGCCGGCAATGAACCCGATGATGATCGCCCCAAGAATTTCCATATGAGCCCTCCAGATTTTCGCCGATTAATGTGGGACGGGCAGGGCAGGTTGCAATGGGTCTGCCTGCACCGCTCCATCAGTCGGCCCTCCTCGGGGAGGGATACGCCGGCTGATGGGCCACCGGCCTCTTCCTTTCCCTCCCCTGGATGGGGAGGGGGGACCAGCCGAAGGCTGGTGGGTGGGGTGATGGAGAGCCACCAGCGCCGCCGACACTCACGCTGACATTACACGATGAACGTTCATGGTCGGCACTG
>DASWWF010000428.1:0-3471 GCA_036401035.1 Devosia sp. | reverse complement strand
ATGTTGAGCAGCAGCTCGGTGCCGCCGACGATGAAGACTGCGACGAGCACGATGGCGAGCACTTCGCTCAGCGAGCGGATGCCCGGCCCGGCGGCCAGCGCCGACATGCCGCCGGAAATGCCGACCTCGCCGCCGGCTCCGCCCTTGCGCTTGAATTCGGGAATGGCGTCTGTTTCGCTCATCTCGTCCTCACTGCGCCGGCTGCGCCGCGGGGGCGTCGGAGGATCGGGCGTAGCGGCTCTTCTGCTCGCCGACGATCTCCATCTTGATGGTGTTGGTCAGGTCGAAGACCTCCTTGGTCGCCATGATCTCCAGCGAACGCGGCCGCGGGAACGGCACCTCGTGGATGCTGGCGACGCGGCCTGGCCGCGGGCTCATCACGACGATGCGGTCGGAAAGGAAGATGGCTTCTTCGATCGAATGGGTGATGAGCACGATGGTGGTCGGCGCGGCCATCCAGATCTCTTCGACGAGCTGGTTCATCTCTTCGCGGGTGAAGGCGTCGAGCGCGCCGAAGGGCTCGTCCATGAGCAGCACCGAGGGCTTGAACGACAGGGCGCGCACCAGCGCGGCGCGCTGCTGCATGCCGCCCGAGAGTTCGCGCGGCATGCGGGCGCCGAAGCCGCCCAGGCCGACGCGGCCGAGCAGGTCGTCGATCCAGGCGCGATCGGGCTTGGTGCCCTTGATCTCGAACGGGAAATTGATGTTGGCGTCGAGGTTGCGCCAGGGCAGCAGGTTGGCGTCCTGGAACACCATGCCGATTTCGGGATTGGGGCCGCTCACCGGCTTGCCGTCGAGCAGCACTTCACCGCTGGTGAGTTTGTGCAGGCCCGACATCGACCAGAGCAGCGTGGTCTTGCCGCAGCCGGAGGGACCGACGATCGAGACGATCTCGCCGGCCTTCACGTCCAGCGAGCAGCGGTCGATAGCTACGAGCTCGCCAGACCGCGTGCTGTAGGCCTTGGTGGCGTTGTGCACCCTCAGCTTCGGCTGATTGGAGGCTGCAGACATCGTCCCTCACGATTTGGCGCCCATCTCGGCACCCCCGCAGGCTCTCCCTCAGAGCCCACACGTGCCGACAGGACATAGTCTGTAACTAACCTACATTTGCTGTCAAGCGGCTGCTCTGCGGACAAAGGTCGTATATGAAAAACGGCAGATTTGTTGACGTTTCTGGGGGTTGCGGATTGTGTAAGTTTCCTACATGCTGACAGTGTGACGTTGGCATAACCAAGCTCAAAGCGTGAGTTTCTCGTGTCGGGAACCGGTGAAAATGCTGCTGGAGATGCTATAGGCAGGGCGGACAGCAACCTGCGAGAAGGCGCCTATATGCGCACGCACGTCTCCGCCGATGCCGAGGGCTACAAGAAGCCCATCCCCGACATTCTTTCGATCATCAAGGATTCCTACAACGAACTCCGCCCGGCCGAACGGCAGGTGGCGGATGTTGTGCTGGCCGACGTGACCTTTGCGGTCGATGCCTCCAATGCCGAAATCGCCAAGCGCGCCGATGTCAGCGAGCCGACCGTGACGCGCTTCTGCCGTTCGATCGGCTGCGATGGAGTGCGCGACTTCAAGCTCAAGCTGGCGCAGAGCGTCGTGGTCGGCCGCCTCTATCTGGCGCCGGGCGAACCGATGCCGCCGACGACCGATGGCTCGCCGCTCTGGAGCGTCGTCTTCGGCGAGGCGCGGAACGCCCTTGCCGCGGTCGAGCGCAGCGTCAATCCGGCCGACATCCTGCAGGCAGCGGACCTCGTCGCCGGCGCCAAGCAGGTGGTGATTTTCGGCCTCGGCGGCAGTTCCACGGCTTTGGCGCAGGAGACGCAGAATCGCCTCTTCCGCTACGGCGTGGCGGCGATCTCGCATTCGGACCCCTACGTCCTCAAGATGACGGCCGCGACGCTGAAGCCGAACGACCTCGTCATCGCCATTTCCGGTACCGGTCGCACCCGCGAGGTGATCGAGGTGGTGGAACTGGCCAAGCACTATCGCGCCAGGACCATCGGCATCACCGCGCCGGATTCCGAGCTGGCGTCCATCTGCGACATCAAGCTCACGGTGGATATTCCCGAATATCCCGATCCGCTGAAGCCGACAGCCTCGCGCTACGCCTTCCTGCTCATCATCGACCTGCTCTCGACCGCCGTCGGCTATCGGCTCGATCCGTCGGCCCGCGAAACGCTGCGGCGCATCAAGTACACGGTGCTGAACCACCGCAAGGGCAAGGTGCTCGAGCCGCTGGGCGACTGACCTCCCAGCTGTTCGCCGCCTTGCAACAGGGGCCAGCTATGGTACCACCGCCGCGCTCCCTTACCCCTGGATGTTGCCATGACTGACAAAGTGTCGCCGGACCTGTTTCTGCCGGATGAGAAGAAGGCCTGGTTCAATCACGCCCGCTTCGGCATGTTCATCCATTGGGGCATCTATGCGCTGGCGGCGCGGCACGAGTGGGTGAAGAACCGCGAAGAGATCGACGACGCCGGCTACCAGAAGTATTTCGACCACTTCGACCCGGACCTCTACGACCCCAAGGAGTGGGCGCGCCGCGCGCGCGAGGCGGGCATGAAGTATGTGGTGCTCACGGCCCGCCACCATGACGGCTTCTGCCTCTGGGACAGCAAGTTTACCGACTATAAGGCGACGAAGACTCCCTACGGCAAGGACCTCCTGGCGCCCTTCGTCGAGGCGTTCCGCGCCGAGGGCCTCAAGATCGGGTTCTATTATTCGCTGCCCGACTGGCACCACCCCGATTTCACCATCGACATGTACCACCCGTTGCGCAACCGCGAGGATGCGGCCGAGCTCAACAAGGGCCGGGATATGAAGCGGTACGCGCAGTACCTGCGCGACCAGGTCACCGAGCTGCTCACCGGCTACGGCAAGATCGACATCATCTGGTTCGACTTCAGCTATCCGGGCCGCACTTACAAGGGCCTGCCGGGCAAGGGGCGCGACGACTGGGAGAGCCTCGAGCTGCTCAAGCTCGTGCGCAAGCTCGCGCCCGACATCATCGTCAACAACCGGCTCGATATCGAGACCGATGTCCCCGACGTACTGACCCCGGAGCAGTATACGCCGCGCACGCCGCCGACCCTCAACGGCAAGCCGGTGACCTGGGAAATGTGTCAGACCTTCTCGGGCTCGTGGGGCTATTACCGCGACGAGGAAAGCTGGAAGAGCCCGGAGCAGCTGCTGCAGATCCTGATCGATGGTGTGGCGCTGGGCGGCAACCTGCTGATGAATGTCGGGCCGACCGGTCGCGGCACCTTCGACCAGCGCGCCATCGACGCGCTCGATGCCTATGGCAAGTGGATGAAGCTCCACAGCCGATCCATCTACGGCGCCGGCCGCTCTCAGTACGCCGCGCCGGATGGCTGCCGCCTCACGCAGCGCGGCAACCGGCTCTATCTCCACATCTACAACTGGCCGAACCAGTACCTGCATCTCGATGGGTTGGCCGGCAAGGTGAAG
>DASWWF010000427.1:0-7588 GCA_036401035.1 Devosia sp. | reverse complement strand
TCCCGCTTTTGAATTGCCGATCTCCATCGCTCCGGGCGAGGCAACAATGCCCGAGCCCGGCCGGCCGATCCAGACCGTCTAGCCGAGCTTGCGGTTGCGGCGGTCGAGGCCCTGGTTGATCACCGTGCGCATGGCGTCGCGCGCCAGGTCGGCATTGCGGGCGGCGATGCCGTCGGCGATGGCCCGGTGGGCGGCAACGGAAGTCGCGTGCTGGTCGGAGTCCTCGACAGGAGAACTGATGGTCAGCATCGCCACCAGCGCGACTTCGATAAGGGTCGAGATCGAGGTGAGGAACGGATTGGCCGCTGCCGCCGCCACGGCGAGGTGGAAATTGAGGTCCGCCTGGACGAAGTCGGCGGCCGAGTGCGCCGCCTCCATCTTGTCGACCCAGCCATAGAGGCCCTCGAGCTGCTCGGGCGTACGCCGCGCCGAGGCCAGGGCCGCGGCCTCGGGTTCGAGCGCCATGCGCATTTCGCCGAGATAAGAGAGGAACTCGTCGTCGAAACCGTTGCGGGCATGCCAGATCAGCACATCCGGGTCAAAGAGGTTCCACTCGGTGCGCGGCCGCACCCGGGTGCCGATGCGCGCCTTGGCCTGGATCAGGCCCTTGCCCGCCAGCATTTTGAGGGCCTCGCGCAAAACCGTGCGGGAGACGGCGAAGCGCTCCATGAGTTCGGCATCGCCCGGCAGGATGCTGCCTTCGGGATAACGGCCCGCGACGATGCCCAGCCCCAGTTCACGCACCACGTTGGCGGTGTGGGAGCGGGCCGGGCTCGAAGCGGCATAGTCGTAGTTGACGCTGGTATGTGGCACGGACGTCGGCTGTCCTCGTAGTCGGGGTCGTCACTATGCTCCGCACGTTCGCGCGGAGGCAAATGCGATACGAACCGTCCTACGCGGCGTATCGACGCCTGTCACTCCGTCGAACGCCAGCGCCGCACGCGCTCGAACATCACCGCAAGGATAATGGCCGCGCCGATGAAGGTGCCCTGCCAGAAGGCATTGATGCCGAGGAGGCCAAGGCTGTTGCGGATGATTTCGATGAGCGCCGCGCCGACAAGCGCGCCGAAGGCGGTGCCGATGCCGCCGGCGAGGCTGGCGCCGCCGATCACCGCCGCGGCGATAACCTGCAAGTCCATGCCCGAGCCGATATTGGTGGTGACGGCGCCGAGCCAACCGGTCTGGACGATGCCGGCAATGCCGGCCGAAAGCGCCGAGATCATGTAGACCGCGACCTTGATCGGCTTGACCGGCACGCCGGCGAGCTCGGCCGCGTGCTCGTTGCCGCCGATGGAGTAGACGTGCCGGCCAAAGCGCGTCCAGCGCAGCACGAAGCCGGTCAACAGCGCCAGGACGACCATATAGAGCACCGGATTGGCGATGCCGAAGGTGTTGCCACCGCCCACCGCGAGCAGCAGGTCGTGGTCGGGCCCGAACTGGAACACCACGGTGTTGTTGGAGGCGACCATGGCAAGGCTGCGGGCGATCGACAGCATGCCCAGGGTCACGACGAATGGCGGGAAGCCGAGATAGGCGATCAGAATGCCATTGAAGGCGCCCACCACCAGCGCCGTGAGAATGGCGGCGGTGATGCCGATCCCGATCGGGTAGCCGGCATGCATGACCACCGCCAGCACCATGGAGCAGAGGCAGAGCACCGAGCCGACAGACAGATCGATGCCGCCGGTGATGATCACCAGCGTCATGCCCAGCGCGATGATCGCCACGAAGGTGAAATTGCGGGTGATGTTGAAGAGGTTGCTCGGCGTCGCGAAGGCGGGCGACGCCATCGAGAGCAGGATGCAGGCCACGACAATGGCACAGAACACCCAGAAAACCTGGCTGTTGAGGAGCGAGGAGAACCAGGTGTGCTGCTTCTGCGCGACCGCCTGTTCGATGCTAACGGACATATTGGCTCAGACCTTCTCGATGGCGCCGGTGATGAGGCCGGTGACCTCCTCGGGCGAACTTTCGGCGACGCGCTTGTCGGCCACCTTGCGGCCCCGGCGCATGACGATGACACGGTCGCAGACCGAGAACACGTCGGGCATGCGGTGGCTGATGAGGATGATGGCGATGCCCTGCTCGCGCAGGTGCCGGATGTGGTTGAGCACCTCGGCTACCTGCCGCACGGAAATGGCGGCGGTCGGCTCGTCCATCAGCACGATGCGGGCCTGCGAGAGCATGGTGCGGGCGATGGCCACCGCCTGGCGCTGGCCGCCCGACATCTGCTTGATGAGATCGCGCGGCCGGGTCTCGGACTTGAGTTCGCCGAAGAGCTGGCCGGCCCGCTTGTACATGCCGGCATAGTCGAGCACCGGGATCGGCCCGACCTTCTTGCGCAGCTCGCGGCCGAGAAAGACGTTGGCGGCGGCGGTGAGATTGTTGCAGAGCGCCAGGTCCTGGTGGACGATCTCGATGCCGTTGCGGCGGGCATCCAGCGGCTTGTGCATGACCAGGTTCTGGTCGAGCATCCGCATATGGCCCCCGGTCGGCTGGAAGTTGCCGGCGATCATCTTGACCAGCGTCGACTTGCCGGCGCCGTTGTCGCCCATCAGCCCGACGACTTCGCCCGGCTCGATGCTGAACGAGACGTCGTTGACCGCCTGGATAGCACCGAAATGCTTGGAAATATTTGCAAGCTCAAGTAGCGGCATGTGTATGTTTGCCTCCAGCGGACAGCCGCTCGCGGCCACCCGGAAGCCGGATGGACGGGACAACGGACCGCTTTCGGCTCTCCTCCCCAGGCAGAACCCTTATCCCGACCTTATGCAGATGGCGGATTTTGCGTCAACGCACCTCCGGAAGAAATAAGTACGATTTTTCGTTGACGGCTGAACTGGAGCCTTATTAGCTTATTAGCGGGGAGGAACGGCACAGTCATCGGCTCGCAAAAGCGGGCCGAGACAGTATGCCTGCTCCTCCTGCAAAAGGGAGGAATAGATGAAGGGTCTTATTATGCTTGCCGCGGCCGCGGCACTGGCGTTCACCGTCAGCCCGGCCATGGCCCAGAAGAAGCAGTTGGTGATCGTGGTCAAAGGCCTCGACAACGCCTTCTTCGAGTCGATCAACCAGGGCTGCCAGAAGTGGAACTCGGAAAACGCATCGTCCGAGTACGAGTGCTTCTACACCGGTCCGGCCTCGACCTCTGACGAAGCCGGCGAAGCCCAGATCGTGCAGGACATGCTGAGCAAGCCGACGACGGCCGCGATCGCCATCTCGCCGTCGAACGCCCCGCTGATCGCCCAGACGATCCGCACCGCCAACCCGTCCGTGCCGGTCATGACGCTTGACGCCGACCTCACCAAGGAAGACGCCGGCCTGCGCAAGACCTATCTGGGCACCGACAACTACACCATGGGCTACCGCCTGGGTGAGTACTTCAAGGAACAGGCGCCCGACGGCGGCAAGGTCTGCACCATCCAGGGGAACCCGGCGGCCGACAACATCCTGCAGCGTGCGCAGGGCTTCCGTGACGCCGTGTCTGGTCAGAAGGGCCTCGCCGCTCTCGCCGGCGAAGGCGGCTTCACCGAAGTTTCGGGCTGCCCGGTGTTCACCAACGACGATGGCGTCAAGGGCGTGCAGTCCATGACCGACATCCTCGCCGCCAACCCCGACCTCAAGGGCTTCGGCATCATGGGCGGCTGGCCGCTGTTCATGGCGCCCCAGCCCTATCGCGACTTCACCAAGCCGCTGGCCGACAAGCTGGCCTCGGGTGAATTCGTGATCGTGGCGGCCGACACCATCGGCGAAGAAGTCGCCATCGCCAAGGAAGGCCTCGTGACCGCTCTCGTCGGCCAGCGGCCGTTCGAAATGGGCTACCTGGCGCCCAAGACGATGATCTCGCTGATCAACGGCGAAGCGGTCTCGGATCCGGTGTTCACCGGCCTCGACGAGTGCACCAAGGACACTGCCGACACCTGCATCCAGAAGTAACAGGCGGACCTGGAAGTCAGGGAGGCGCGTCCTTAGGGGCGCGCCTCTTTCTTTGCGCGCTAAGCCGAAAGCCCCGTTGAACGTTTCGAGCTAACATGTCAGTTAGAGCGCCGTTCATCCACGGAGTGCGTCATGGTCGCCAAGCAGGAATTCGAAACCCGTCAGGTCGGCAGGACGAACCTGCGCATGACCACCCTGGGCTGCGGCAGCGCCACGGCGGCCAGCATCTTCCAGGAAGTGCCCGACCAGCAGGCTCGCGACACTATCAGCCATGCGCTCGATGTCGGCATCACCTATATCGACACCGCCCCGCAATACGGTTACGGCCGCGCCGAACACCTGGTCGGCGACGCCCTGCGCTTCCGGCCGGAACAGTACGTGCTCTCGACCAAGGTCGGCCGCCGCCTGCGGCCGATCCGCCACGAGGGCGAGCGCGAATATCCGCACGCCTGGGTCAAGCCGTTCCCGTTCGAGCAGGTCTACGACTATTCGTACGACGGGATCATGCGCTCGGTCGAAGACAGCTTTCAGCGCCTCGGGCTGGCCAAGATCGACATCCTGCTGGTGCACGACATCGGCGTGATGACCCATGGCGAGGAGGTCAATGCCCGGCTCTGGCAGCAACTGGTCGACAGCGGCTATCGCGCCCTGACCGAACTCAAGAATTCGGGCGTTTGCTCGGCCATTGGGCTCGGGACCAACGAATGGGAAGTGCAGCTCAAGGCGCTCGAAATGGGCGACTGGGACATCTTCTTGCTGGCCGGCCGCTACACGCTGCTCGAGCAGACCTCGCTGGGCTTCCTCGAAACCTGTTTGAAGCGCGGCGCCTCGGTGATCGCCGGCGCCCCGTTCAACGGCGGCGCCCTGATGGGGACCGGCAAGTGGAACTATGGCGCGGCGCCGGCCGAGATCGTCGCCCGGGTCAAGGCGCTCGAGGATTTCTGCAAGGAGTGGACTGTGCCGATCGGCGCTGCCGCCCTTCAGTTCCCGCTGGCCCATAAGGCCGTGTGCAACGTGCTGACCGGGCCGAAGTCCCCGGCCGAACTCGACGGCACCCTGGCCTGGTGGAACACGACGATTCCCGCCGAGTTCTGGACGGCGCTGGCCGAACGCAAGCTCGTCGCGCCGGGCACGCCGCTGCCGAATGGCAAGACGGCTTGATCTGACGGACGGTGAGCTGGGCTACCCCGCGCAGCAGTCAGATACCGACGGCCGTTTCCAGATAGTGCGTGCGGATGCCGAAGAAGGCTTTGGCCTCCGCGATTTTTTCGAGCACCTTGGGGTCGCGCGGGCGGCCGGTGCGTTCGCCGACGATCATCACGTTCTTGGGCGTGTGCTGGTCGGAGATGAACTCGAAGACCTTGGTGCTGTAGCCGAAATATTCGAGCACCAGCGCGCGGATGCCGTCGGTGACCATCTCGGACTGGCGCTCGGTGAAGATGCCGTGGCGGAGGAGATAGTCGAGCGGGGTGGTGGCGTTGGCCGTCTCGATCTCGCGGCGGATCTGCTTGTGGCAGCAGGGCGCGACGACGATGAGTTCGGCGTTCGCCGCGATGCCCTTGGCGATGGCGTCGTCGGTGGCCGTGTCGCAGGCATGGAGCGCGATCAAGACGCTCGCGCCGGCGCTGTCATAGTCGCCGATGGTGCCTTGCGCGAAGCTGAGGGCCGACAGGCCCGTCTTGCCGGCAACGTCGTTGCCCAGCGCCACCATGTCGGGCCGCATCTCGACGCCGACAACCTTGGCGGGTGAGTTGAGCGTATTGGCGAGATAGTCGGCGACCGCAAAGGTGAGGTAGCCCTTCCCTGCCCCCATATCGACGACTTTTTGCAGCCTGTCGGCGCGGATGGATTTGAGCAGCGGGCCGAGAATTTCGACATAGCGGTTGATCTGCCGGAACTTGTCCGTCGCCGAGGGGATCACCTTGTCCTGCGCGTCGGTGACGCCCAGTTCGCGCAGCCACGGCTTGCCGGCCGGAATGGCGCGCTGCTTGGCGCGATCATGCGCGAGGGAGGCGGGCGCGGACTGCGTGGCGGCGCTTTGCTTCAATCGCGGCGTCTTGCCCTGGAAGTCGAGGTTCCAGTCGCCGGTCGTGGTGAAGAGCTGCGCCAGGTTGAACTCGATGCCGATAATGCCGCGCAGGGTTTCGATCGCCTCGTCCCACTCGTGGTTCTTGACGATGTCGCGGGTCTTGTAGTGCCAGGTGAAGCTCAGCTGCTTCACCCGCTTGATCAGCGCCGGCTTGATGTCGACCGATTTGAGCGCCTCGTGATCGCCCTGGTAGGCGCGCAGCGCCAGCTTCACCAGACTGCCGTCGTCGAAGGCGGCTTGCAGCGTGGCGAAGAACTGATCGGGTTTTGAGAGCGGCGTGTCGATGGCGTGTGGTCCTCTTTGGAAGCGCTCGATATAGGCGTCTCAGCACCCCAGCGCTAGATCGATGGCCGATCAGACCTCATCCTGAGCCTGTCGAAGGACGAGGTCGTGGCACCATCTGCGCGCCCGCCCTCGTGGTTCGACAAGCTCACCATGAGGGCTAAGGAGGAAGAGCGGCCTCAGTCGCTGATCTTGCCGAGCACGTCCTTGACCTTGGAGTTGATCTGGTCGAGCGAGTACGGTTTTGGCAGGAATTCGACGCTCTGGTTGTCGGCGATGTCCTGCCGGACATTCTCTTCGGCATAACCGGACACGAAGATCACCTTGAGGTCGGGCATGCGCTCACGGACCTTGGTGAGCAGCGTCGGTCCATCCATTTCGGGCATGACCACGTCCGAGATCATCAGGTCGATCTCGTAGTTCTCGTCTTCGAGCACATCGAGCGCCTCGTCGCCGGACGCCGCCTCGAACACTTCGTAGCCGGTGGTGCGCAGAGCACGCGCGGAGAAGACGCGGACATTGTCCTCATCCTCGACCAGGAGGATACGCTCGTGGCCAGTAAGGTCCTTGACCGGCGCGGCCACCTGCTTGGCGACGACCTCGCCTTCGGCCGGAACGTGGCGCGGCAGGAAGATCTTGAAGATCGTGCCCTTGCCGACGATCGACTCCGGATAGATGAAGCCGCCGGTCTGCTTGATGATGCCGTAGACGGTCGAGAGCCCCAGGCCCGTGCCTTTGCCGAGCTCTTTGGTGGAAAAGAAGGGCTCGAAGATTTTTTCGAGGATTTCGGGCGGCATGCCGGTGCCGGTGTCCTCGACCTCGATCAGCACATAGTCCGCCGCCGGCATGCCGGTATAGGTCATGCCCGCCGCTTCGCTCTCGGTGGTGTTGCGGGTGCGGATGGTGATCTTGCCGCCATTGGGCATGGCGTCGCGCGCGTTGACGACGAGATTGACCACCACCTGTTCGAGCTGCACCAGGTCGGCCTTGACCGGCCAAATGGCGTGGCCGTGATCGACATCGAGCGTGATCTGCTCGCCGATGAGGCGTTTGAGGAGCACCGTCAGGTCGTCGATATGCGTGGTGATTTCGAGCAGCTGCGGCCGCAGCGTCTGCCGGCGCGAGAAGGCCAGCAGCTGCCGGGTGAGGCCGGCGGCGCGGTTGGCGCTGTTCTTGATCGCCATCAGGTCGTTGAACGACGGGTCGCCCGGCTTGTGCTTTAGAAGCAGCAGGTCGGCAAAGCCGATGATGGCGGTCAGCACATTGTTGAAATCGTGCGCC
>DASWWF010000426.1:0-2723 GCA_036401035.1 Devosia sp. | reverse complement strand
CATGAAGTTCTTCCCGTTCGTGTTCTCGCTGTTCATGTTCGTGCTGGTCGCCAACATGTTCGGCATGATCCCGTTCTTCTTTACGGTCACCAGCCACATCATCATCACCTTCGCGCTGGCGATGCTGGTGTTCATCACCGTCATCATCTACGGCTTCTGGAAGAACGGCCCGAAGTTCCTCAAACTTTTCGTGCCGGCCGGCGTGCCGGGCTATGTGTTGCCCATCGTGGTGCCGATCGAGGTCGTCTCGTTCCTCTCGCGCCCGATTTCGCTCTCGGTTCGTCTGTTCGCCAACATCCTGGCTGGTCACATCACGCTCAAAGTGTTCGCCGGCTTCATCGTGACGCTCGGTTCGCTGGGCTTCCTCGGCTGGCTCGGCGCGCTGTTGCCGCTGGCCATGACGGTGGCGATCACGGCTCTCGAATTCCTCGTGGCAGCGCTGCAGGCCTATGTGTTTGCCGTGCTGACCTCGATGTACATCAATGATGCGATCCATCCGTCGCATTAATCCCAGGCCGGTTCACAGTGAGGCGGCGGTGAGCGTCGCCAATCGGTCGCTACAAGGAGCAGACTACAATGGAAGCTGAAGCAGCAAAGTTTATCGGCGCAGGTATCGCCGCAATCGGTATGGCCGGCGCCGCCATCGGCGTGGGCAACATTTTCGGCAGCTTCCTGTCGGGCGCCCTGCGTAACCCGTCGGCCGCGCAGAGCCAGTTCGGTAACCTGATTTTCGGCTTCGCCGTGACCGAAGCTCTGGGCATCTTCTCGTTCCTGATCGCCCTGCTCCTCCTGTTCGCAGTCTGATTTCAGACCGCACGGACGAGACGCATTAGCGAGCCCCGGATCTCCCGGGGCTCGGGTGGCATAGGGACAGAAGATGGCGGGTTCGACCTCCAACGTAATCATTGTGGCGCAAGCCGCTGCCGGCGATGCCGTGCAGGAAGGCGTGGTCGTCGAGACGCCCGAAACGGTGCACACCGAAGACACCCATGCGACCACCCAAGCCCCTGGCGGCGAGGCCCACGCGGCCGAAGCCGGCCACGAGGGCGCCTTCCCGCCGTTCGACCCGGCGAGCTTTGGCGGCCAGTTGCTCTGGCTGGCCATCAGCTTCGTCGTCCTCTACGTCGTGATGAGCCGCATGGCGCTGCCGCGCATCGGTTCGATCCTCGAAAGCCGCCGTGTGCGGATCGAGGGCGACCTCAAGGAAGCCGAACGGCTGCGGCAGGAAACCGAGCGTGCGGCGGCTGCCTATGAGCAGGCCCTCGCCGATGCCCGGGCCAATGCCCACAAGATCGCCGAAGAGACCCGCGCCTCGATCAAGGCCGATATCGACGGCAAGCGCGCCGACGTGGAAGCTGACCTCAGCAAGCGCGTCGCCGCGGCAGAAGCCAATATCGCCACTACCAAGACCGCGGCGCTCGCCAATGTCGACACCATCGCTGCGGAAACCGCCGCGGTGCTGGTCGAACGGCTCTCGGGCAAGGTGACCTCGGCCCAGGCCAAGAGCGCCGTGGCGGCCGTGACCAAGGAGCTCGCATCGTGAACTTCGGTCTCGACGCAACATCGGCAGCAACCGTCTGGGCCACGATTGGCCTGGTGATCTTCATCGGCATCGCCATTTATTTCGGCGTGCCCAAGATGGTCGCCGGCATGATCGACGCCCGCATCAAGAAGATCGAGAACGAGCTCAACGAAGCCGAGGCGCTGCGCGCCGAAGCCAAGGCGCTGCTGGCCGACTATCAGGTTCGCCGCGAGAACGCCGAGAAGGAAGCCGAGGACATCGTCGCGGCTGCCCGTGAAGAGGCGTTCCGCCTGACCGCCGACGCCAAGGCCTCGCTCGAGCAGATGATCGCCCGCCGCACCAAGGCGGTGGAAGACAAGATTGCCCAGGCGGAAGCCCAGGCCGTCGCCGAAGTGCGATCGCGCTCGGCCGACATCGCGGTGGAAGCCGCCCGGGTGCTGCTCACCCAGCAGATGGCCGAAAAGGGCGACGCACTCGTCACCCAGGCGATCCAGGATGTGGGCGACCGGCTGAACTGAGCCGCGGGCTGCAACGCAGGATTTACAAAGGCGGGCCCGGTGCCCGCCTTTTGCTTTTGGGAGTGTTGCTCGATGACCGACGCCAAGTCCCCGCCGATCCGCGTCGCCCTGCCCTCGGAGGCCGGTGCCCTGGCCGACCTCGCCCGCGCTGCCTATGCCAAATGGGTGCCGGTGTTGGGACGGGAGCCCCGGCCGATGCAGGCCGACTATGTGGCGGCGGTGGAGACGTTCCGCTTCGACGTCATCGAAGACAATGGCCGGATCATCGCGTCGATCCAGACGCAGCCGCGCGATGGGCATTTCTGGATCGAGAGCGTCGCCGTGGCGCCGGAGATGCAGGGCCGCGGGTTCGGCAAGTTGCTGCTGGCGCATGCGGAGGATCTGGCGCGGGCGGCGGGCTTGTCGGAAATGCGGCTGCTGACCAATGGCAAGATGCTCGCCAACCGCCGGCTCTATGCGTCGGTGGGGTACGTCGAGGACCTCGAGGAACCATATGGGGACGGCACGGTGGTATATTTGAGCAAGCGGCTGGGGTGAGGGTCGGACGGGACGCGGCGCCCCCTCCACCATGCTGCGCATGGTCCCCCTCTCCCGCAGGCCGGGAAGGATCACGGCGAGATCGTGCCACAGCTTGATCCTCCCCCGTTCACGGGGGAGGGGGACCGGCGCAGCCGGTGGAGGGG
>DASWWF010000425.1:0-3215 GCA_036401035.1 Devosia sp. | reverse complement strand
CGCCGTGATCAGGATGGCGATCAACAGTGCCGGGAAGGCAAAGACGAGGTCGTTGAGCCGCATGATCGTCTCGTCGAGCAGCGAGCCGCGCCTGACGGCCGCCCAGAGCCCGAGCGGGGTCCCGATCAGCGCCCCCACCGTTACCGCCACCAGCGCCACCGAGATCGACGTCTGCGACCCCTTCATGATCATCGACAGGATATCGCGGCCAAAATGATCGGTGCCGAACCAGTGCTCCCACGACGGCGGCTTGAACTTGTTCGGGATGTTCTGCGCCGCATAGTCGTACGGCGTCCAAAACAGCGAAACGAGCGCCATCAGTACGAAGACGACAGTCACCAAGAATCCTACGGTGAAATTTCGTGAGCGCAGTGACGACCAGAACCACTCACCGGTGATCGATTTTGTTGGACTTTGGCTCATCGTGTCGACCGCCTGAGCCGCGGATCGACAATGGCGTAGGCCATGTCGACGAGGAAGGTGACGAGGATCACCGCCACCACCAAAATCATCACCACCGACTTCACCACGATGAGGTCGCGCTGCGTGATGCCCTGGAACACCAGCCTGCCAAGTCCCGGCAGGAAAAAGACATTTTCGATGATCACGGCGCCGGCGAGCAGGAACGAGAACTGCAGCCCGATGATGGTCAGCACCGGGATCAGCGCATTGCGCAGCGCATGCCGCCACAACGTCTGCCCCCGCGTCAGCCCCTTGGCCCGCGCCGACCGGATATAGTCCTCCCCCAACGTATCGAGCAGGCTCGACCGCATCACGCGCGCCAGAATCGAGGCCTGTGGCAGCGCCAGGGCGATGGCCGGAAGCGTCAATGCTTTCAGGGCCATAAGCGGATCCTGCCAGCCCGGGAAACCGCCCGCCGAGAACCACCGCAGCGTCACCGCGAAGAGCAGCACCAGCAGCATCGCGAACCAGAAATTCGGCACCGCCACGCCCAATTGCGTCGCCCCCATGATCCCCACATCGGTCGCCGATCCCCGCCGCGTCGCCGCGAGGATCCCGACCGGAAAAGCGATGAGGGTAGAAAGCGCTAGCGCATAGATCGCCAGTGGCAGCGAGATCCAGATCCGGTCGGCGACGAGGTCTGCCACCGGCACCTTGTAGCCATAGGAAATGCCGAGATCGCCTCGCAACAGCCCCAGCACCCAGCTGAAATAGCGCTCGACCGGGGGCCCATTGAGCCCCAGCTGCTCACGCAGCGCATCGGCCAGTTCCGGCGTGGCATTGAGCCCGAGCATGAACTGCGCCGGATCGCCCGGCACGATTTCGATGAGCAGAAAGATGACCACGCTCGCCGCCACGAGGCTCAGAGCCAGCGACACGAGGCGGCCGAGGAGATAGGCGGGCATCAGGCGATAACCGGCAGGTGAAGCGCGAGGGCCGCCCCCTCCCCAACCCTCCCCACAAGGGGGAGGGTGCCGGCCGGTTCATTTGGCTCGATCGAACCACATGCACGGAACAACACCTCCCCCGTTGTGGGGGAGGTTGGGAGGGGGGTAGCCACAGGCTGTGTCGGAAAGGTCATCGACGAGCAGGCTAGCGTCAGCCAGCCTGCCCATCAACCGAAGATCACGGCTCCCAGTAAACCCCCGTCAGGTCGGTCGCCTGGGCCGGCGCGTTCTCCCACATGCCACGCAGCTTGGCGTTCTCCACGCCGATCTTGGGCAGCTCGAAGAGGAAGCCCACGACATAGTCGTCGGCCAACTGCTTCTGTGCGGCCTTCAGCAGTTCCGAGCGCTTGGCCGGATCCGCCGTTACGGAAAGGTCGGCGATGATCTTGTTGAAGGCGTCCGACTTGTAGCCGAAATAGTAGTCCGGCCGCGAGAAGATCGAGATGTCGTTGGGCTCGGTGTGCGAGATGATGGTGAGGTCGAAATTCTTCTGCTTGAAGACTTCGTCCAGCCACTGCGCCCATTCGAGATTGGTCGTCTCGGTCTTGATGCCGACGGCCGCCAGCTGCTGCGCGATGATTTCGCCGCCGCGGCGGGCATAGCCCTCGACCGGCGGCAGTTTGAGCGACAGCGTCAGGTCGGTGATCCCGGCCTCGGCCAGCAGCGCCTTGGACTTTTCCGGATCGAAGTTCGACTGGGCCGTCAGGTCGACATAGTTGGCATCGCCCGGCGGGAAGAACGAACCGATCGGAATGCCGAAGCCCGACATGGCGCCATTGATGATGTCCTCGCGATTGATCGCATGGGCGATGGCCTCGCGCACCTTGACGTTGTCGAGCGGCGGCTTGGCATTGTTGATCGAGAGGATGGTCTCGCCCTGGGTCGAACCGACCACGACCTTGAAGCGCGGATCGTTCTGGAACTGCGCAATGGTCTCGGCCGCCGGGAAGTTCGGGAAGGCGTCGAGATCGCCGGCCTGCATGGCGCCGAAGGCCGCGGTCGGATCGGCGATGAACTTGAAGGTGGCGCCTTCGAGCTTGATCGGCGTGCCCCAGTAGCTGGCATTCTTGCCCAGCACGATCGAGTCGCCCTCGACGCGGTTCTGGAACACGAAGGGGCCGGTGCCCACCGGCTTGGTCTTGTTGCCATCCGCCGTTTCCGGCGCCACGATCACCGCATCGCCCCAGGCGAGGTTGTAGATCAGGTCGCCGTTGGGTTTGCTCAGCGTCACCTTGACGGTGGCCGGATCGACCACTTCCACCGAAGCGATATCGGCATAGAGCGCCTTCTGGGCGTTGAGCGAGCCTTCGGCATTGATGCGGTCGAGCGAGAACTTGACGTCGTCGGCGTTGAAATCCGACCCGTCATGGAACTTGGCGCCCTCGACGAGGTGGAACGTATAGGTGAGGCCGTCCTCGGAAATCTCCCACGACTTGGCCAGCGCCGGCACCACGCTGCCATCGGGGGCGAAGCGGGTGAGGCCTTCGAAGACGTTGGCATAGACCACTTCGTCGACGGCGGCCGCGGCTTCCGCGGTCGGGTCGAGGCTCGGCGGCTCGAGCACGAGACCGATCTTCACATCGGTCCGCGCCTGCGCCATGGCGGCCGGCGTCATCGCCGTGGTGGCGGCGAGCGCGGCTATGGCGAGCACGAGGAGAGATTTGCGCATGGTTGTCCTTTCCCTGGCAACGGGACCGTTTCGTCTGGCCCCTTGCCCTTGATCCTAGACCCGAATTTCGCCACGGGGCAACGGGAGGAAAGGCGCGGTGTTTGCGTGGATGAAGGTTCGCGGGAAATATTCAATCA
>DASWWF010000424.1:0-3149 GCA_036401035.1 Devosia sp. | reverse complement strand
GCAGTTTCGAGCAGCCGCTGGCGCTGCGCTATCACGGGCACCAGTTCCAGACCTACAATGCCGATCTCGGCGATGGCCGGGGCTTCCTGTTCGCGCAGCTCGAGGGGCAGGACGGGCGGCTTTACGATCTCGGCACCAAGGGCTCGGGACGGACGCCGTGGTCGCGGGGCGGCGACGGGCGGCTGACGCTCAAGGGCGGGGTGCGCGAGGTGCTGGCGACCAGCATGCTCGAAGCGCTGGGCGTCGATACCAGCAAGAGCCTGTCGCTGATCGAGACCGGCGAGGAGCTGGAGCGGGGCGACGAGCCGTCGCCGACGCGGTCTTCGGTGCTGGTGCGGCTGTCGCACAGCCATGTGCGGATCGGGACGTTCCAGCGGCTCTCCTATTTCAAGGAGGAGGAGAAGCTCCAGGCGTTGCTGGATCACTCGGTGAAGGCCTATTTCCCCGAACTCTGGGTCGAAGGCGACAATGAGCGGGCGCCGAAGTTTCTGGGCGAGGTGGCGGAGCGGGTGGCGCGGACCGGGGCGCGGTGGATCACGGCGGGGTTCGTGCATGGGGTGCTCAACACCGACAATATCAACATCACCGGCGAGAGTTTCGACTACGGCCCGTGGCGGTTCCTGCCGACCTACGATCCGGCCTTCACGGCTGCCTATTTCGACCAGTCCGGGCTTTATGCCTTCGGGCGGCAGCCCGATGCGCTGGCCTGGAATTTGACGCGGCTCGCCGAATGCCTGCTGCCGCTGGGTGAGCAGGAGGCATTGGAAGTGGCGCTCAACCGGTTCTGGCCGGCGTTCCGCAAGGAAATCTGGACCAGCATGCTGGGGCGCCTGGGGCTCGAACCACGCAGCGACGAGGAAGACGCGGAGCTCACCAGCGCCATCTTTGCCTTGCTCTACGAGACGCAGGCGCCGTTCGAGCAGTTCTTCTTCGACTGGCGCGGTGGGCGGCTCAGCGAAGAGCGCGCCGCGAAGAGTCCAGCGGCCGAGCACTATCAGCATGCCAGCTTCGAGCCGATCCGCGAGGCTTTCCGGTTCTACGAGGCACCGGATGCGCGGCTCGATCACGCCTATTTCCGGCGCGACAAGCCGCGGACAATGCTGATCGAGGAGATGGAGGCGCTGTGGGCGCCGATCGCCGAGAGCGACGACTGGGCTCCGCTAAACGCGGCGCTCAGTGAAATCGAAGAGATGCGGCAAGCTTACTCGCAGTAGCGCTCCCGCCCTCGTGGTTCGACAAGCTCACCATGAGGGCTAGGAAGCAAAATCCGCGCGGCGGCTGGCGAGGCGGTCGTAAAAGCGGATGAGGCCGGGTTCGACTTTGGCGGCGAGGGCCTTGCATTCGGCGATGCCACCGGTCGGGTCCTGGCCGTCGCGCAGCAGTTTGAGCGTATCCCGGTGCGAGACCAAGAGGAGCCGGAAGCTGCCGCTCTGGGCCAGTTCGGCGTCGCCCACCAGAAGGTGGATCGGTTCGCGCTGGCTCTTGCCCTTGAGCGAGAGCGAGCCGGCCTCGAGGAAGGCAAAATCCGGGACGGCGTCGCGGGTGGCGTTGACCACGACGATGTCGTAGCCGACGTCCTTGCTGGCGCCCTCGACGCGGCTGGCGATGTTGACGGTGTTGCCGACGGCGGAATAATCGAAGCGGGTTTCGAGGCCCATATTGCCCACCAGCGCCTCGCCGGTGGCAATGCCCATGCCGACCACCAGTTCATCGATGCCGGCATCGGTGCCCTTGAGGCCGAAGGCGTCGCGGGCGTTGAGTTCGGCCAGCGTCTGCCGCATGCCGAGTGTCGCCACGCAGGCGCGGCGGGCATGGTCCTCGATGTCCACGGGCGCGTTCCAGAACGCCATGATGGCGTCGCCGACGAACTTGTCGATGGTGCCATATTGCTCGATGACGCGTTTGCCGAGCGCGCCAAACATGGTGTTGAGCATGCCGAGCAGACGCTGCGGCTCGACCTTCTCGGAGAGCGGGGTGAAGCCGCGGACATCGGTGAAGAGCACGGTCAGGTCGCGCATTTCGCCGCCGAGCTTGAGGCGGTCGCCGTTGCGCTCGATTTCGGAGAGCAGAGCCGGGGTGACGTAGTAGCCGAAGGCGCGGCGGATCTGGCGCTTGTCGGCGTCGGTGATGGCGAACTGGAAGAACACCATGGCGCCGTAGCAGAGCGCGATGCCGATCAGCGGGAAGCTCGGATCGAGCATCAGGCCCTGGGTCGAGAACATGTGCCAGGAGAACCAGCCCGTGCCGACCATCACGGTGGCGCCGGCGGCGAGGCCGGCGATGGGGCCGAGGCTCAGGGTCACGAGGATGGTGAGGACACCGAGGAGACCGAAGCCGAGGATTTCGAGGCCTTCGACCCAGTCGGCGCGGGTAAGGTACTGGCCGGCGATGATCTGGTCGATGGCCTGGGCGTGGATCGAGACGCCGGGAACGTTGTCGCCCAGCGTCGTGGTGTGGAGATCGAGGAGGCCGCTGGCCGAGGTGCCGATCAGCACGATGTGGCCGGCGACCTTGCTGCCATAGCGCTGGTAGCCGAAGCCCAGCATGTCCTTGGCGGAGATGAAGAGTTCCGGGTAAGGGCGGTGGTAATAGAGCCAGAGATCGCCTTCGGAGGTGGTGGGGATCTCGAACTGGCCGACGCGGACGCCGACCGGATAATTGCCGCCGCCGGAGGTTTCGCCGAGCAGCACGACGGTTTCGGCGCCCTGCGCCACCCGCAGCGCCTCGATGGCGAGGGTGGGGTAGTAGTCTTTCTCGTTGGTCCAGACCATGGGCAGGCGGCGGACCGCGCTCGCTGCCTCGGCGGTGCTGAGGCTGACGATGCCGAGGCCGCGGGCGGCGTCATAGAGCTGTTTCAGCGGCGAGGCGGCGGCGGCAATCACCGGAATAGCGGGGCGCGGGTCGGAGCCGCTGACGGCAAAGCCGGATTTCGGCAACTCGCGCAGCGGCGGGCCGTCGGGGATGCGGCTGACACCGAGAATGGTTGGGCCGTCGGCCAGCGCCGTGGCGAAGATGGTGTCGTAGTCGGGCAGGGTGGCGGCATCGATATCGGGCAGTTGCGCGGCGAGGCGCTGCGGCGACATGCGGTCTGGCTCGGGGAACAGCATGTCGAAAATGATGGCGGAGGCGCCCAGCTCGGTCAGGCGGTC
>DASWWF010000423.1:0-5267 GCA_036401035.1 Devosia sp. | reverse complement strand
AGATAGATGGCAAGGCCGACAAAGAGCGGCGCCCGGCGCCCGAACCGATCCGTGATCGGCCCGAAGACGAGCTGCGCGATGCCGAAGCCCAGCATGTAGGCGCCCACCACCAGCTGGCGCTCGTTCTCGTGACTGACCCCGAGCGCTTCGCCCATATAGGGGAGGGCGGGGAGCATAACGTCGATGGCAAGGGCATTGAGCCCCATCAACGCAGCAACAAGAACAATGAATTCGACGCGGGAGACTTCCCGTGCCGGGGCGACAGTATCGGTCATGAATAGGCTCGAGGGGGGTCGAGTGGGAGGCCGGGACCATGCGCCCGCAGTCTGGCTTTGACAAGGCAGCGGGTAAAATTGTGTCCCTGGCGGGCTAATACTTAAGCCGTACGCGGCCTTTGGAAATTACCGGCAATTGCCTCGCGGATCGGCAAGTGTACGGCGGCGGAGCCCAGACCCAGCAGAATGCCGAGGTACCAGACCAGACTGTAGGAGCCGGTGGCATCGTAGACATAGCCGCCGAGCCAGACGCCGACGAAGGAGCCGATCTGGTGGCTCAGGAAGGCGACCCCATAGAGCATGCCCATGTAGCGGGCGCCGAAGAAGAGGCTCACCAGCCCGGCGGTCAGCGGCACGGTCGAGAGCCAGAGCAGGCCCATGGCGGCGGCGAAGATATAGGCGGAAATCTCGGTCACCGGGAACAGCACGAAGAGGCCGATGGCGACGGCGCGGGCGAAGTAGATCGAGGCCAGCAGCAACTGCTTGGGCAGGCGGCTGCCGAGATAGCCCGAGAGCAGCGAGCCGGCGACGTTGAAGAGGCCGATCACCGCGATCGACCAGCTGCCGACTTCCGGCGGCAGGCCGCACTGCACGAGGTAGGCCGGCATGTGCACGTTGATGAAGGCGAGGTGGAAGCCGCAGACGAAAAAGCCGATCACCAGCAGCTTGTACGAGCCGTGGCCCCAGGCGCGCGACAGCGCCTGCATGAAGGGCATATCGGCCTGGCCGGTGGCATTTTCGGTGCGGCCGCGCAGCGCGTAGGTCAGCGGGATCACCAGCGCCAGGATCAGCGCCAGATAGAGCAGGGCGTTGGCCCAGCCGAAATTCTGGATGAACCCCTGGCCGATCGGCGCGAAGGCGAACTGGCCGAAGGACGAGGCGGCGGTGGCGATGCCGAAGATCATCGCCCGCTTTTCCTGCGGCACGTTGCGGCCGAAGGCGGCCATGACGATGGAGAAGGACGAGGACGCGATGCCGACGCCAACGATCAGGCCGGCCGTGATGTTGAGCAGACCGCCGGTCGGCGAATAGACCATCAGCACCATGCCCAGCGCGTAGATCACCAGGCCGCCGATCACCACCTTGGCGGTGCCGTAGCGATCGGCGAGGCCGCCGGCGATGGGCTGCGCCACGCCCCAGGCAAGGTTCTGGATCGCCATGGCGAGACCCCAGGCCTCACGCGATACGCCGAGGTCGGCGGTCATGGGCAAGGTGAAGAGGCCGAAACTGGTGCGGATGCCGTTGGTCACCGCCGCGATGATGCAGCCAGCGATCACCAGCACGAGCAGGGGAACGGCGACGGAGGAGCGGGGCGCGGCGATAGACGACATGGTATTCCGCCTTGAAAGGAGTCACATCCTCCTACACCCGGGCCGCCTGCGCCGGAAATGCCAAGTTGCGATGACCCGCATCACGGCATTTGATCGGCGCAAGGCAACCATGCGGCGGGGCGATTGCGTTTTCCGTCCGGATGCTTACCTAGGCGGCAGAGTTTGAGACCAGATCCATGATCCGCCACATCGTCTTTTTCACGGCCCGTGACCCCAAGGACCTCGACAAGATCGTCGAGGGGCTGGAACTGCTCGGCACCATTCCGCACAGCACCCATTTCGAGGTGGTGCGGAACTCAAAGGTCGATCAGATCGGCAACGATGTGGATGTGGTGGTCTATGGCGAGTTCGCCGACGAGGCGGCGCTGGCCGCCTACAAGGCGCACCCGACCTATGCCGAAGCCACCAAAAGAGTGCGGCCGCTGCGCGAACTGCGCTACGCGGCCGACATCAGCTCGAAGGTGGAAGCGGTTCGGCTCAAGCGGTCTGCTTGACGGGAATGCCCTTTTCGGCGAGGTGCGTCTGCAGTTCGCCCGCCTGGAACATCTCGGTGACGATATCGGCGCCGCCGACGAACTCGCCCTTGACGTAGAGCTGCGGAATGGTCGGCCAGTTGGTGTAGGCCTTGATGCCTTCGCGCAGTTCCTGGCTCTCCAGCACGTTGGCGCTCTGATAATCGACGCCCAGATAGTTCAGGATCTGGACGACGCGGCCCGAGAAACCGCACTGCGGGAAGTCCGGCGAGCCCTTCATGAACAGGAACACGTCGTTGGTCTTCACCTTGTCGTCGATGAAAGCATTGATATCGGTCATTTCGGCAGCCTTTCGTCGCGCGGCGTGGAATGCGCCGGGCAGTTGATGCCTAGATAGTACCGCAATGCGGCTCTGTCGAGACCGTTCATCGTCGAATGGCGATGCTCAGCGGATCCACATCGACATGCCGATCGAGGCTGGTGCCGTCGGCGCGAAGCCGTACTGGGCGTAAAGGTCCTTGGCCGGGCCGTCGGCGATCAGGCTCACATAGGCGGATTTGGGCGCATTGGCGTGGAGCCAGTCGACCAGCGCTGCGACGATGCGCTTGCCCAGCCCCTTGCCCTGGTGCTCGGGCAGCACGGCGATATCGACGAGTTGATAGGCGGTGCCGCCATCGCCGATCACCCGGCCCATGCCGATGGCCACGCCCTCGACCTCGATGACGACCGCATGCTGCGAGTTGGGCAGTCCGCGCGCCGCGGCTTCACGCGATTTCTCGCTCAGCCCGGCGAGCCGGCGCAGGTCGCAGAACTCGTCGATCGTTGGAATTCGTTCGACGAGGGCATAATCGGTCACTTCAGGCGCTCCGCGATCCAGGGGTGGTCGATGCAGTCTTCTATGGTGTTGTAGAGCACCGATTCCCAGCCGGCGCGCTGGGCGCCGGCGATGATTTTGGGCGAATCGTCGAAGAACAGCGGCTGCTCGGTCTGCGGTCCGACCCGGCGCTCGACTTCAGCGAAGAAGCCCGGCTCCGGCTTGGCGATGCCGAAACGGGCGGCATAGAACATGTCGTCGAAAAGCTCGCCAAGGCGCAGGCCCTGCCACAGCCACTGGGCCCGCAAATGCTCCTGGTTGGTGGCGATGTAGAGCTTGATGTCGCCCCTGGCCCGCAGCCGCCGGACCACATCGATCAGCTCGATATTGAGCCGGCTGTCACGCTCGAGCCAATAGGCGACGATGCGCTGCGTCGGGCCCCTGTAGCCCAGCTGCGGCAGCACCCGGTCGAGCGCCTCGACCAGCCCGACCTTGCCGACCAGCACCTTCTTGACGAAGACATCGTAGATGAACTTGTCCTTGAAGGCCTCGGGATCGATGCCGAGGTCTTCGAGCAGGTTCTCATCCCAGCGCAACTGCAGCTCGGGCTTGGCGTGATAGCCGTGCACCAGCACGCCATCGACATCGAAAAAGACCGAGCGGGTCAATCCGGGGCGCGGGTCTGGACCGACAGGGCGTGCAGCACCGTCCCCAGGTCGGCGCCGAAGGCGGCGTTGACCAGCTGGTGCTGCTGGACCCGCGACTTGCCGCGGAAACTCTCGGAAATCACCGTCGCGGCCCAGTGGTCGCCGTCGCCGGCGAGGTCGCGGACTTCCACCTGGGCGTCGGGAATGGCCGCCTTGATGCGGCGCTCGATTTCAGTGGCTGCCATCGGCATGTCGGACTCTCCCCGTGTGGTCGCGTTCCCCGAGATATGGCACCGGGGACGAGGCTTCTCAAGCCGTCGGCAATGCGGCGGAACGTCAGCCGCGCGGATCGGCCGGGTCGACGCAGCAGGTGCCGTCGGAGCGGGTGGAGAAATTGGCGATAAGGAAGTCGATCATCGGCCGGGCGTCGTTGGCGGCGCCGCGTTCCACGAGGCATTCGAGCGCATAGAAGCGGCCGCCGTCGGTGGCCTCGGCATGGATGATCTTGAGCGGCACGCCGAGCGGGGAATTGTCGGCCTCGCCTTCAAACATCAGCGCCGGGCCGGACTGGAACTGCGTCACGCCCTGGCCGGTGACCTTGAAGCCGGGGAAATCCGGCGCCCAGGTCGAGGTGATGCCATTGACGTCGAGGCTCTTGAGCGCCTCTTCGGCCGACCAGTCGGCGCCGGCGCCGTCCTGCACCATGGCGTCGCACTGCATCACCGCGTCGGGATGGCGCAAGGTCATCACCGTCACGTCGCTGCCGTCGTCGACGGCCTCGAAGACGCTGGGATAGATCAGGGTGAACGGCCGCTCGGGGGCGGACCCCTGGACGACGTTCATTTCCACCTGATCCTGGGCGGTCACCGGTGGTGTCGCTGCCAGAACCAGAGCTGCAATGAGGGTGATGCCCTGTGGCACGCCGAACTTTTTCATGGGCTTCCCCTATACTGATACTGCGGGTGTGGCAGTCAAAGACGACGGCAGGGTGACCGTAACGGAAACCCTCGGGGCTGCAAACCCGGTCTGTGGAGAAGCACTATTCGCCCTTCATGAACTCCGGGAACCAGCCCTCGTGCGCCGCCTTGAGTTCGGCGACGGGGATCGGCCGGGCTTCGCCGAGGATCAGGTCCTTGCCGCCGGTGGTGCCGATCCAGGGCGCGAAGATACCGGCATAGGGATAGATCTCCTCGAAGAAGTGGTCGAGCTTGTCCATCGGCAGGGTGACGAGGTAGCGGCCCTGGTCCTCACCGAAAAAGAGCGGGATCGGATCGCCGCCATCGAGCTGGTTGACCTTGGCGCCGATGCCGGACGCCATCGCCATTTCGGCGAGGCCGACGGCGAGACCGCCGTCCGAGAGATCGTGCACGGCGGTGGCCAGCCCGTCGCGGATGAGGATGCGGACAAGGTCGCCGACCTTCTTCTCATGCTCGAGATTGACCGAGGGCGGCGGCCCGTCCCTGCGGCCGAAAATGTCGCGCAGGTAGATCGACTGCCCCAGATGCGTGCCCCACCAGTCGGGTGCGCCGAACAGCAGGATCGCCTCGCCCTCGGCGGCAAAGCTCGCCTTGGCCATCTTGCTCCAGTCCGGGATCAGGCCGACGCCGCCGATGGTCGGGGTCGGCAGGATGCCGCGGCCGTTGGTCTCGTTATAGAGCGAGACATTGCCCGAAACGATCGGGAACATCAGGGCCCGACAGGCCTCGCCGATGCCGCGCACGGCCTCG
>DASWWF010000422.1:0-1801 GCA_036401035.1 Devosia sp. | reverse complement strand
TCACCCCCCCGGCCAAGTTCGTGCACGATTTCGACGGACGGCGCGGTTCGGCGGTGAACTCGCTGGTGTCGGGCGACTGCATCGTTTCGGGCGGGCATCTGAACAAGACGCTGCTCTCGACCGGCAGCCGGGTGCATTCCTATTCCGAGCTCAACGAATGCGTGGTGCTGCCCTATTGCACCATAGGGCGCGGGGCGCGGCTCAAGAAGGTGGTCATCGATCGCGGCGTCAACATCCCCGAGGGACTGGTGATCGGCGAGGACCCGACATTTGACGGGCAGTATTTCCGCCGCACCGCTGAAGGGGTGACGCTGGTCACCCAGCCGATGATCGACAAGTTCCTGGCGAGCCGATGATCGAAGTCCTCTCGGTTGCGTCCGAGATCTATCCGCTGATCAAGACGGGCGGCCTCGCCGATGTCACGGGGGCACTGCCCGGGGCATTGGCGCCCCTCGGGGTTTCCATGCGCACGCTGGTGCCGGGCTATCCGTCCGTCACCGGGGCGCTGGAGAATGCCCGGGTGGTGGCTGAGATGCCGGATTTCTTCGATGGCTTCGGGCGCCTGCTGGCCGGACGGGTGCAGGGGCTCGACCTGATTGTGGTCGATGCACCCCATCTCTACGACCGGCCGGGGAACCCCTATCTCGGGCCCGACGGCAAGGACTGGGTGGACAATGCGCAGCGCTTCGCGGCGCTGAGCTTTGCGGCCTATGAACTGGGGCGCGGGCTGGTCGATGGCTATCGGCCACAAATCCTGCACTGCCACGACTGGCAGGCGGGGCTGGTACCGGCCTATGTGGCGTTCAACGCGCCGACGCGGGTCAAGACGGTGCTGACCGTACATAACCTGGCGTTCCAAGGTGTGTTCGGCTGGGACATCTTCAATGATCTTCGCCTCGATTTTCGCGCCGCGCAGGAAGGGGCGATCGAGTACTTTGGCAATATCAGCTTCCTCAAGGCGGGGCTGCAGGTGGCCGATGCGCTGACCACGGTCAGCCCGACCTATGCGCATGAAATCCGCACCGGTGCTTACGGGATGGGCCTCGAGGGCCTGCTGCAGAGCCGGGCCGATGTGCTGCACGGTATTCTCAACGGCATCGACACCGACGCCTGGAACCCGCAGCTCGATGCGGCGCTGGCCGAGGGCTACACCGCCGGCACCACGGAGCGGCGTGCGGCGAACCGGGCGGCGCTCTGCGAGCGGTTCGGCATCGAGAATACGCCGGGACCACTGTTTTCGGTGGTGTCGCGCCTCACCTGGCAGAAGGGCATGGACATGCTGGTCGAGAGCGTCGACCAGCTGGTGGAGATGGGCGGCAAGCTCGTGGTGCTCGGCTCCGGCGATCCGGCGCTGGAGAATGGGCTCAAGGGCGCGGCGGCGCGGCATCCGGGCAAGGTCGGGATCATCGTCGGCTACAACGAGGAGGTGTCGCACCTGATCCAGGGCGGGGCCGATGTGATGATGGTGCCGTCGCGGTTCGAGCCCTGCGGCCTCACCCAGCTCTACGGGCTGCGCTATGGCTGCGTGCCGCTGGTGGCGCGGGTCGGCGGGCTCGCCGATACCATCATCGACGCCAACGAGGCTGCGGTGGAAGCGGGCGTCGCCACCGGCGTGGTGTTCGCCCCGGCGACCGCCGAGGCGCTGGTCGAGGCGATCCGACGGACCGTTTCGCTCTATGGGCGCGAGAAAACCTGGCGCAAGATGCAGCGCCGCGGCATGAAATCGGATGTCTCGTGGGAGGCGAGCGCCGAAAAGTATGCCGATCTCTACTCCGACCTCCTGGGGTTGAAGCGCGATGAC
>DASWWF010000421.1:0-6930 GCA_036401035.1 Devosia sp. | reverse complement strand
GATGCGGGCCTCGGCCTTCTCGATCTTTTTGGCGTAGGTCGCGCCCTCTTCGGGCTGCGGCGTGAAGTGGAGGCTCCCGCGTTCGAGCGCCGCCAGCGCCCGGCCCATGAGGTCGGCGCCCACCAGCATCATCTGGTCGTGCAGTTCCCCCGCGGTCATGTCGGGGCCGATGGCCATTTCGTCGATCAGCCCCATCGGGCCGGTATCGAGGCCTTCTTCCATCTGCATGACGATGACGCCGGTGCGCTTGTCGCCCGCCATCACCGCGCGCTGGATCGGCGCCGCCCCGCGCCAGCGCGGCAGCAGCGAGCCATGCAGGTTGAGGCAGCCCAGCTTGGGCGCCTCGAGGATCGGCTTGGGGAGGAGGAGGCCATAGGCCACCACCACCGCCACATCGGCATCGTGGCTGGCAAAGACGATCTGCTCGGCCTCGCCCTTCAATGATTTCGGCGTGAACACCGGGATGCCGAAGCTCTCGGCCTGTTCGTGCACCGGCGACTTGCGCTCGGCCTGCCCGCGGCCGGCGGGTTTGGGCGCGCGCGTATAGACCGCCACCACCTCGTGCCCCTGGCCGACGATCTCGGTGAGCGTGGGCACGGCGAATTCGGGGGTGCCCATGAAGATGATTTTCACTGCTTCGCTCCGCTTGGCAGGAGCGAGTAGCGAATAGTGAGTAGCGAGCAGGGAGCCCTATTCGCCATTCGCTACTCCCTATTCGCTCAGGCGCGTTTCGCCAGCTTGTCGGCCTTCTGGAACTTCTTGAGCACGCGGTCGCGCTTCAACCGGCTGAGATAGTCGATATAGAGCACGCCATCGAGGTGGTCGAGTTCGTGCTGGATGCAGATGGCCAGGCGGTCGGTGGCGTCCTTTTCCACCGTCTTGCCGTCGAGATCGATGTAGCGGACCGTGACTTCGGCCGGGCGCTCGACGTCGTAATAGAGCTCGGGGATCGAGAGGCACCCCTCTTCGGTGGTCACCGTCTCGTCGGAGAATTTGAGGATTTCGGGGTTGATCATGACGATCGGCGCCGGGTCTTCGCCTTCCTTGGCCAGATCCATCACCACGATGCGCTTCATCTCGCCGATCTGCGGACCGGCGAGCCCGATGCCGGGCGCGTCATACATGGTGTCGAGCATGTCCTTGGCCAGCGCCTTGACGCTGTCGTCGACCTTTTCGATGGGGTCGGCAATGGCGCGGAGGCGCGGGTCGGGCAATACCAGGATCGGGCGCGTGGCCATGGCGGGGTCCTTATCAGGCAATCTGGTGAAATCGTTGGGCTCAATATGGGAATTCAGGTCCCGGGGTCAACAGAGGGCGGGGGAACAAAAGGGAAACCGAATCGGATAGACTACGCCGATGGACAAGGTTCTCTTCGTCATCGCCGATTATCCGGTCACCCTCGAAATGGCGCTCTACGCCGCCGCGGCGCTGTTTGCCGCGCTGCTGGTGGCGCTGATCATCCGGCAGTACCGGCTGCGCCACGAGGCTGCGCTGGAGGCCGCGGCAGCCGCGGCGGAACAGTTGCGCGCCAATTTCACCCAGCAGCTCGCCGACCGTGACGGCCGCATCCGCGATCTCGACCGCGCCCTGACACACGAGCGCCAGCGCGCCGAACAGCTCGTCGGTGAGGAACGCGAGAAGAATACCGAACTGCGCGCCGAATTGGCCGCCATGCGCACGCGGCTGGATGAACAGGCGCGGCAGAACGAGATGAACCTCAAGCGCTTCCTCGAGGCGCGCCAGCAGATGACCGACGAGTTCAAGCTCATCGCCGGCGAAGTGCTGCAGACGCACAGCGAGACGTTCACCAAGCAGAACCGCGAGCAGGTGGACGTGCTGTTGAAGCCCCTGCAGGAAAAGATCACCGAGTTCCACCAGGGCCTGATCAAGGATCGCTCGGCGATGTCCGAGCAGATCCGGGCGCTGGCCGAGAGCAACCTGCAGATCACCACCGAGGCGCATAATCTCACCCGCGCCCTCAAGGGCAACTCGCAGACGCAGGGCGCCTGGGGCGAGATGATCCTGTCGACCATTCTCGAGCAGTCGGGACTGCGCGAGGGCGAGCAGTTTTTCACCCAGGCCAGCCACACCAGCGAGGAAGGCCAGCGCGTGCGCACCGACGTCGAGGTGCTCATGCCCAACAACGACCGGCTGATCATCGACTCCAAGGTGTCGCTCACGGCCTTCGAAGCATTCGTGAACGCCGAGGACGAGACGCGCGACATGCATCTGCGCGCTCACATCGCGTCAGTGCGCAACCACATCACGACGCTGGGCGACAAGGGCTACCAGCGGGCAGCCAAGTCGAGCATGGACTATGTGATGATGTTCGTGCCGATTGAATCGGCGCTGGCGGCGGCGATTCAGAATGACCTGAAGCTGGTTGAGTTCAGCATGAGCCGCGGCGTCATGCTGACGTCACCGACCACGTTGATGACCGTGCTGCGCACCATCCGCAATATCTGGGACATCGAACGGCGCCACCGCAACGCCGAAGTGATCGCGGAACGTGCCGGCGCGCTTTACGACAAGGTGGCGGGGTTCCTCTCCACCATGGATCGGGTCGGACAGAACCTCGACCGTGCGCGGTCGACCTTCGACGACGCACGCAGCCAGCTCTCGACCGGCCGCGGCAATGTCGTGCGCCAGATCGAGATGCTGAGGGAACTGGGGGCCAGCACCACCAAGTCGATCCCGGCCGATTGGGATGGCGGCAAGGATGACGGCCCGCTGCTGCGGGTCGTCGGCGAGCGCGATGACCTGGAATTGTGGAAAGAGCCGTCGGCGGGGGAGTAGGGGCTCCAGGCCAAGGACACCGGCCGCAGTATCTCCTCCCCCCTTGCGGGGGAGGGGCAGGGTGGGGGGTACGGGAGCCCGGGATTGTGTCCGAGACACCGAACCCATCCCCAACGTCGCTGGCCCATCCACCCCCACCGCTGTCCCCTCCCCGCAGGGGGGAGGGAGACCCGACTGTGGGTCTCGTGGCTACCCCACCAGCTTTAATCGCACCGCGTCCTCGTTGCCGTCGGGCAGGGTGGCGCGCTTGCCGTCGGTGACGTCGCGGAAGGTGGAGATGTCGGCGGGGCGGCTGAGGAGGTAGCCCTGGGCGCCCTGGCAGATTTCGTTGCGCAGGAACTCGAGTTCTTCGGGGCGTTCGACGCCCTCGGCGATCACCGGCACGGCGAGACCGTTGCCCAGCCCGAGCACGGCGCGGACGATGGTGGCCGATTGCTCGTTGCTGTCCACCGCCTTGATGAAGCTCTGATCGACCTTGATCTTGGAGAACGGGAAGGCGCGCAGATTGGCGAGCGATGAATAGCCGGTGCCGAAATCGTCCATGGCGATGCGGACGCCGAGCGCCCGGATCTGCCGCAGCGTCGTCACGGCGCGGGCCATGTCCTTGACCAATGCCGTCTCGGTGACCTCGACTTCGAGGCGTGAGGGCGAGAGGCCGGTCTGCACCAGCACCTCATGCACCAGCTGCGAAAAGCCCGGCGCGTGGATCTGCACGGTCGAGACATTGACCGCGATCGAGAGCGGCGACTTCCAGGTGGCCGCCTCGGTGCAGGCCTTGCGCAGCACCCATTCGCCGATCTGGAGGATGAGGCCGCTTTCTTCCGCCACCGGGATGAAGGATGCCGGCGAGATCGAACCGCGTTCCGGATGGCTCCAGCGGATCAGTGCCTCAAAGCCGGTGACGTTGCCCGACTGGATATCGATCTGCGGCTGGTAGGCGAGCGAGAGTTCGCCGCGCGAAATGGCGTGGCGCAGGTCGTGCTCCATCATGCGGCGGTCGCGCACTTCGGCGCCCATCTCGCTCTGATAGAAGCGATAGACGCCGCGACCGTCCTGCTTGGCGCGATAGAGCGCGGTGTCGGCATGCGACATCACCTCTTCGGCGCTGCCCGCATCGCGCGGGAACAGCGCAATGCCGATGCTGGCCGACATGGCCGGGCCGCCGGCGCTGTGCTGGTTGGCCTTCTCGAAGGCATCGAGAATGGCTTCCGCCAGCCGCCCGGCTTCCGCCGGACCGCCGATATCGGTGACCAGAACGGCAAATTCGTCGCCGCCCAGACGCGCCGCGCTGCCATGTTCGGCGACTGCGGCGAGGAGGGCCGCACCGACGCGCTGCAGCAGCACGTCGCCGGCCGGGTGGCCGAAGAGGTCGTTGACCTCCTTGAAGCGGTCGAGGTCGAGCGCGAGCACGGCGAAAATGCCGTTCCTGCGCTTGGCACGCGCAATCTCGTCCTGCAGCGTGCGGCCGAAGCTGGCGCGGTTGGCGAGGCCGGTGAGGGCATCGTGATGGGCGAGAAAGCGGATATGCTCTTCGGCCGACTTGCGCGCCGAAAGATCGCGCAGGGCCAGCGCCATATGCGGCTTGCCGCCGAAATCGACGCTGCGGCCGATCACTTCCACCGGCACGCGCACATGGGCGCTGGTACTCAGTTCGAGTTCGATGGCCTTGTTGGGATGCTCGAAGAGGTCGGTGACGCCCGAGGAGCCGAGGAAGGAGGCGAGCTTGCGGCCGGTCACCTGCTCCTGGTTGAGCCCGACCATCTGCAGGAAGCTCGAATTGGCGGTGACGATCACGTCGTCGTCGCAGACGAGGAGACCTTCGACCGCGGCATCGGCGAGACCGCGCATGCGGTCGGTCTCGCGCTGCGCCCGCGCCCGCTCGCGCATGTCGAGATAGACGGCGCCGAGCGCGAACAGCAGGATCAGGATCGAGACCACCGCCACCACCAGCGACATCCATTCGGGTGTGGCGTCGCTTTCGCTGACGATGGGGAAGCAATTGGCGAGGTCCGCCGCGCCCATGCCGGTGAAATGCATGGCGACGATGGCGAGGGTGAGGACGCCCGCGCCCTCGAAACGGGAGCGCAGCGTCGGCCGTCTGGTGCCCACCCAGATGGCCAGCGCGCCAAGGCCCATGCCCAGCAGCACCGAGCTCGCCACCAGTTCGGGCGCCCAGACGATCTCGCCGCCCAGCATCAGCGCCGCCATGCCGACATAGTGCATGGTCGAAATGCCGAGGCCTACGACGGCGCCGCCGAGCAGCGAGTCGACGGTGCGGCGCGCCAGCGTCACATACCACAGGCCGCCGCCGACGATGGAGACGGCGATGGCGAGGGAAACCAGCGTCAGCGGAATGTCATAGCCGGTGGGCATGCCAGCCTTGAACGACAGCATGGCGACGAAATGCGTCGCCCAGATGCCAAAGCCCACGGCAACCGCCGCGATGATCAGCCAGGCGGCCCGCATCGGGCCGGTGGTGCGGCGCGCGTGATGCAGCAGGCTCATGCCGGCGAAGGAGGACAGGGCGCATACCAGCGCGGCCAGAACCACGAGCCTGAGGTCGTGGTGGTCGAGAATCGTCGAAATAACGGTCTGCAAGACTTCTGTCCCCGGGAGTTATGCGGCTCATCCCTGCGCGAAGCCGGTGAATCGAATCTTGCGTTCGATCAACAGTTTGCCCGGATCGGCGATCACGGACGGCAGAGGAGTCAACAATCGGTAAACGCCACGGGTGGTGTCCCGGTAGTTTCGCCTGGCTCGTCAGAACCCCCCGCCGATAGGGCAAGGCTGCTGCTCATTACGGTCCCGGGATCGCGATAGGGTGGTGAACCCCCGGGCCGTTCCGGACGTTCAACTGTCACAAAACGAGAGGGAGGACCCAGTGAGCCTTATAAACCGTACCGTCGAGTCACAGGATACGCGCAGCAATGACGGCACCGATCAGGTGATGATGGTCAACCCCATCAGCCAGAACGAGATCGACGAGCTGCTCTATTCGGACGTATTCCCACGCGAGGAGCGCCTCGCCCGCCTGCGCCACTATCGCGACGAGCTGAGCGAGCGGGAGGCGTCCGATTTCGGTCTCGACGACCCCGGCGTGCTGCTCGGCCAGGTGGAGCAGGCCATTGCGACGCTCGACGGGGATGGTGGGGAGTCCATGGATCCCGCTTCGGTCGATCACAATCCCGAAGACCACCGCGAAACCCTGTCGCCGGACTCCGACGAACTCGAGGCCATCGAACAGGCCGACGAGGACTCGCTCGAGGACGACCTTGTCGAGAACGACGGGCTGGATGAGACCGAGTGGACGGACGCCGAGGACGGGTTCGAGCCGGGGAAGGGTGCGAATTAGCACGTCACCGGTGGTGCCAGGCCCAACGCGGTTCGACAAGCTCACCATGAGGGCTACTGGGATGTAGCCTCTCGGGCAGGACCCTCAGTCGGGCCTCCCTCCCCCGCATGGGGGGAGGTGACACAACCGCCAGTGCCCTTCGGCTCAGATTTCCGTCCGGGCCCGTAGCGCCTGGCTCAGGGTGCCTTCATCGAGATAGTCGAGCTCGCCGCCGACAGGAACGCCATGGGCGAGGCGGGTGACTTTGATGTCGAAGCCCTGCAGCCGGTCGGTGATATAGTGGGCCGTGGTCTGGCCCTCGACCGTGGCGTTGACCGCCAGCACGATCTCGGAGAACTGCTCGGCGCGGCGGATGAGCGGCTCGATCGAGAGATCGTCGGGGCCGACGCCATCGAGCGGCGACAGCACGCCGCCGAGCACATGATATTTGACCTGGCCGACGCCGGCGCGTTCCAGCGCCCAGAGGTCGGCGACGTCTTCGACCACGATCAGCAGGCCGGATTCGCTGCGACGGGGGTCAGAACAGATGCCGCAGGGCGAGCGCGTATCGACATTGCCGCACACCTCGCAGACGGTGACCGCTTCGACCGCGCGATCGAGCGCCGCCGAGAGCGGGATCATCAGCCCGTCTTTTTTCTTGATGAGATGCAGCACCGCGCGCCGCGCCGAGCGCGGTCCTAGCCCCGGCAGTCGCGCCAGCAGCTGGATCAGCTGTTCAATCTCGGGTCCGCCGGTGGCCATTCACTACCCAGGTGCCACGACCTCGTCCTTCGACAGGCTCA
>DASWWF010000420.1:0-1907 GCA_036401035.1 Devosia sp. | reverse complement strand
ACGGCGTTCTTGACCTTGTGCTTGGCCCAGGCCGAGAGCGACCAGTAGGTCAGCCCCATGCGCCGGCGCACCCAGTTGACCACGCCATTGATGCGCAAAGCCGCGCGATAGGCCCAGTCGCCCACATGCGCCAGCCACTTGGCGTGCTCGACCACGATGTCGAACTGGTCGCCATGGATGACGAGATAGGTTTTGCCGGTGGCGGTGGTGTGCACGGTGCGATCGACGAATTCGATCTCGCCGAAATAGGTGCCCAGATACTCGCGCAGGAACTCGTCGTGGTTGCCCGGCAGCACGACGATGCGGGTGCCGGCGAGCGCCTTTTGCAGCATGACGTCGATGAGCTGATGGTATTCGGCCGGCCAGTGCCAGCCCTTGGCCAGCCGCCAGCCGTCGACGATGTCGCCGACCAGGTAGATCACCTCCGCCTCGTGCCAGCGCAGGAAATCGGTGAGCTCGACGACTCGCGATGCTCGCATGCCCAGATGCACGTCGGAAAGGAACAGCGCACGGACGCGCCGCACTTCCCTCGTCTCAATGGTCAAATTGCATCATCCCGTTGCTTCAGGAGGCCGGACCTTATGCTTTTTGAGCCGCAGATGAAACACTTGCCGGCTCTGTTCCCCGGAAAGTGCATGTCAAAGAACCCGGCCGAAGCCGCGTCGCAGCGGCGGGTTTGCCGCGATGGAGCAACCTTAGCATGAGGCACGAAAGCGGGGATAAGCCATTGCAAAAATTGATGAAATGACGATCACCAAGGCCCGGAAGTCCAAGCCCGCACGTCACGTAGCACGACGCGTGGACGAAGCACCGCTCATGAACTTCTGTCGCTTGATCATCACGCGTGTGTCAGCCCGGTGATGACCGCCGGGAGTTCGGCGCGGGTGAAGTGCGCTCACTGGATGCGGCCCTTCATGGCGACGATGCGGGCGTAGCTTTCCTCGATGCGGGCCTTGAAAGCCGGATCGGCTTGGGCCTCGTCGACGAGGATCTGGCGGATTTCGGCCGCCAGTGTCGGGCGGGCTTTGGCGGTGTTGGAAAAGAGCAGCACGTCCATGCCGGCGTTCACGGCGCGGACCACGGTGTCCTTGAGGCCGAAATGTTCGCGGATGGCGCCCATTTCGAGATCGTCGCTGATCACCACGCCTTTGAAGCCGAGCTCGGTGCGCAGCACGCCGGTGATCCATTCGGGCGAGAGACTGGCCGGGAGTGTCAGGTCCCCATCGCCGGCCTAGCCGGAATGGAACAGGTGCCCGCCCATGACGAAGTCCTCGTAGCCCTGTGCGAAGAGCTGCTTATAGGGCTCGAGCTCGACCGGATCCCAGGTCTTGGAGATGTCGACAAAACCCTCGTGGCTGTCTGCGGTCGAGGAACCGTGGCCGGGGAAGTGCTTGAGCGAGGTGACGAGGCCGACATCGTGATGAGCGGCGATGAACTGCTCGGCGAAGATGGTCACCGTGTTGGCGCCCGGCCCGTAGGCGCGGCCGAACTTGGCGATGACCTGGTTTGCCTTGTTGCGGTTGAGATCGACCACCGGCCCGAAATTGACGGTGAAGCCGAGATCGGCAATGCCGGCGGCCATCGTGTTGTAGGTGGCGCGCGCCTTCTCGATGCCGGCAGCGGCGACATCAGCGGCGCTCGGCGTTTCGGGGAACCCCACATCACTGGTGAGGCGCTCGACGAGCCCGCCTTCCTGGTCAAGCGTCAGGAACGGCAGCAGCTCCGGCGAGGCGGCGCGGAAGGCCTCGTTCATCGCCTTGACGGTCTTGAGGCTCGCCACGTTGGTCTTGAGGTACATGACGCCGCCGAGCACGCCCGCGGCGATCTCGTCGCGCACCTTGACCACGCCCGCATCATCGACGCTGTCGCCGGCAAAGCCGACCACGATCATCTGCCCGGCCATCTGC
>DASWWF010000419.1:0-2243 GCA_036401035.1 Devosia sp. | reverse complement strand
AGGCCGCTCATCCGGCGAAGAGATATGATCAATGCAGTCTGCCCACTAAAGTCCAAGCGCAGGAATTTGGAATTCCTTTACCCTCCGGGATAGCCCCGTTGGGTTAGCGGGAGGTAACCCCCGCTGGTTAACCGAATCTCTATCACAGGCCTTTGATCGGCCGCGATCAACTCAGCGTGCTGCCGATGGCGAGGAATTTCTCGCGCCGGTGCTCGCGCACTTCGAGCCGGCCGCGACCGTCGAAATCGGCGAGGAACTTGGCGATGGCGTCGCGCGTCGAGGCCAGCACCTGCTCGGGGTGGCGATGCGCGCCGCCCGGCGGCTCGTGGATGACGCCATCGATGACACCGAAGCCGATGAGGTCGTTGGCGGTGATCTTCATGTTGTTGGCTGCGTCCTGCGCCTTGGCGGCATCGCGCCAGAGGATCGAGGCGCCGGCTTCGGGCGAGATCGCCGAATAGATGGCGTTTTCGAGCATCAGCACGCGGTTGGCGGTCGCAATGGCGATGGCACCGCCCGAACCGCCCTCGCCGATGATGATGGCGATGTTGGGCACACCAAGGTCGAGGCACTTTTCGGTCGAGCGCGCGATGGCCTCGGCCTGGCCGCGCTCTTCGGCGCCGATGCCCGGATAGGCGCCGGCGGTATCCACGAACGAGATCAGCGGGATGTTGAAGCGGTCGGCCATGTCCATGATGCGGACGGCCTTGCGATAGCCCTCGGGCCGCGCCATGCCGAAATTGTGCTTCAATCGCGTTTCGGTCGACGAGCCTTTTTCCTGGCCCAGAATGGCGACGGACTGACCGTTGAACCGGCCGAAACCGGCCTGCAGCGCGCCGTCTTCGGCAAATTTGCGGTCGCCGGCCAGCGGCACCCAGTCGGTGATGAGCCCGGCGACATAGTCTGAAAAATGCGGCCGCTGCGGATGGCGCGCCACCTGCGTCTTCTGCCAGGGCGTGAGCTTGCGGTAGATATCGACCAGCGCTTCGTCGGCGCGGGTGGAGAGCCGGGTCACTTCCTCGTCGATCGAAACCGCCTGGTCGGTCGTGGCGAGCGCCTTGAGTTCGGCGATCTTGCCTTCGAGATCGGCAACCGGTTTTTCGAAATCGAGATAAGACTGCATGCCACCCTGCCACAAATGAGGCGCCCCGTGTGCCGCCTCAGAATGGCCGGAAAGTGGCGGCGCGGGCTCTGCAAGTCAAGAACGCATCGGGCGCCATCGACAGCGTCGTTAACCTGCCTCTCAGCCCTGCCATGGCATTCTGCACCCTTGCCCGGATCGGGCAGCGTAGCGAGTACCAGTTCCATGTCGACCGAAACGGTCATGCGGCTCGAATGTCCGCACTGCAGTTACAACCTCTTCGAACCCGTGCGGCTGGACAAGCCGAAAGCCGGGGCCACCTGCCCCGCCTGCGGCCAGCATTTCGCCCTCGACGCGGAAATCCGGGCCCTTGGGGCGCTGCTGTCGAGCGCCCATGCGGCGCGGCGCGAGCGGGAACGGCGGCTCAAGGAACTGCATACGCTGCGTCAGCAAAAGCCGAAACTGCCCGGCGACGTGCTGCGCGAACTCGACGGCTATATCGACGAATTGACCGACGACCTGCGCCGCCGCGCCTGATCATTCCTCGCGGAAATACCAGACGAAGGAGAACCACACCTCGCGGAACAGCATGGGCACCTGCGTGGCCAGCGTTTCGTAGCGGCTGGTGGTGGTCGGCGACGGCTCGGCGTTGAGCTTGAGCGTATCGGCCATCCACATGGCCCGCCGCATATGCAGTGGATCGGAAACCAGCAGGATCTTGCCCACCTGATGCTCCTCGATCAGCGGCAGAGCGTTGACGAGGTTCTGCTTGGTGGTGCGGGACTCGGTTTCGATCAGGATGGCATCGGCCGGAACGCCATTGGCGACGGCCCAGTCGCGCCCGACCTCGGACTCGGCCAGCGCATCGCCCTGCCCCCGGCCACCGGTGAGGATCAACCGGGCGACCCGGTTGCGGTGGTAGAGATCGACGGCATGCCGCAGCCGCTCCTCGAACACCGGGCTGGGCGCCACGCCATCGGCCGCGGCGCCGAGCACCAGCGCCGCGTCGGCCGGCCCGTCGTTGGTAGTGCCGGCATAGGTCCAGATGATCCAGGCGAACTGCCCGGCGGCATAGAGCACGAGGATCACCAGACCCAGCGCCAGGAATTTCAGTTTGCGCATTCAGCTTTTGTCGGCGAGCGGATGGTGCGTTTCGACGAGA
>DASWWF010000418.1:0-2528 GCA_036401035.1 Devosia sp. | reverse complement strand
TTGGGCAGCGACAGGTTCAGCGCCTTGGCGGCATCCACCGCCAGCGTCAGGTCCTTGCGGTGCAGCCGGATGCGGAAGCCCGGATCGAAGGTCCGCTTGATCATCCGCTCGCCATGCACTTCGAGGATTTTCGAGGCGGCGAGCCCACCCAGCAGCGCCTCGCGTACCTTCGCCACATCCGCACCCGCGGCCTTGGCAAAGGTCAGCGCCTCGGCGATGGCTTCGATGGTGAGGCCCACGACGATCTGGTTGGCGACCTTGGCCGTCTGCCCGTCCCCGCTCCCGCCGATCAGCGTGATGGTCTTGCCCAGCTTCTGGAACACCGGCAGCGCCCGGTCGAACACCGCCTGCTTGCCACCCACCATGATGGTCAGCGCCGCGTTCTTGGCCCCCGGCTCACCGCCCGATACAGGCGCGTCGAGATAGTCCGAGCCCAGGGCTTCGATGCGCTTGGCGAAGTCCTTGGTCGCCACCGGCGAGATCGAGCTCATGTCGATGACGAGGCTGCCGGGCTTCAATCCCTCGGCGACGCCGTCCTTGCCGAACAGCACCGCCTCCACGTCCGGCGTGTCGGGCACCATCAGGATCACGATCTCCGAGGCCGCCGCGACCGCCTTGGGCGTATCCGCCGCCTTGCCGCCCTTTTCGACCAGATATTGCGACACATCCTTGACGCGGCTCAGCGTCAGCGTGTGCCCCGCATCGATCAGGTGCCCCGCCATCGGGCGGCCCATCACGCCAAGTCCGATAAATCCGATATTCATGGGTCCGCTCCTTACGCGTATGCCTTCATCCAGCCGAGGCCGGCCGTGGTGCCATTCCTGGGCTTGTATTCGCAGCCGATCCAGCCGTCGTAGCCGAGCCGGTCGATCTCCCCGAGCACGAACGGGTAGTTGATCTCCCCCGTCCCCGGCTCGTTGCGGCCCGGATTGTCCGCCACCTGGATATGGGCGATCCGGTCCTTGAGCCGGGTGTAGGTCGGGATCAGGTCACCCTCCATCACCTGCATGTGGTAGACGTCGTACTGGATGTAGAGATTGTCGCTCCCCACCCGGTCGAGAATGCCCTCGGCCTGTTTCGTCGTGGTGAGGAAGAAGCCCGGGATGTCCCGCGTGTTGATCGGCTCGATCAAGAGCTTCACCCCGGCCTTGGCGCAGAGATCGGCCGCAAACTTCAAATTCTCGACCAGCGTATCCTCGAGCTTGCCCATGTCGGCCCCGGCCGGCACCAGACCCGAGATCACATTGACCTTGGGGCAGTTGAGCGCCGCCGCATAGTCGAGCGCCGTGCGCACGCCGGTGCGGAACTCGTCCACCCGCTCGGGAAGGCACCCAATGCCGCGCTCGCCGCCGGCCCAGTTGCCCGAAGGCACGTTGAACAGCGCCTGCGCCAGGCCATTGTCGCGCAGCGCCTTGGCGACGGCCTCACGCGTCTCGGCATAGGGTCCGAGATATTCGACGGCGCGGAACCCATCCTTGGCCGCCGCGGCGAAGCGGTCGAGGAACCCCAGTTCCTGGTAGAGAAACGACAGATTGGCGGAGAACTTCAGCAAAGCGGATCCTCAGGCAATGAATTTGGTGCGGTGGAGCATGCGCTTGTGGCGCGGGTCAGGGCTCGGCACGGCCGAGATGAGGCTCTTGGTATAAGGCTCCGCGGGCGCTGTGCAAATCTGCTCGGCCGTACCCATTTCGACCAACTTGCCGCGGTGCATCACCGCCACCCGGTCGCAGAAATACCGCACCACCGAAATGTCGTGCGAAATGAAGATGAAGCTCAGGTTGAGCCGCTTCTGGATCTCGAGCAGCAGATCGAGGATCTGCGCCCGGATCGAGACGTCCAGCGCCGCCGTCGCTTCGTCCGCAATGATGATCCTGGGGTCGAGCGCCAACGCCCGCGCAATGCCGATGCGCTGCCGTTGTCCGCCCGAAAAGGCGTGCGGATAGCGCTCCATCGCCATGGGGTCGAGCCCCACCAGTTCCAGCAGTTCGCCCACCCGCTTTTCCAGCGCCGCGCCCCGCGCCGTGCCCGACACATGCAGCGGATCGCCGATGATCTCCTTGACCGTCATGCGCGGGTTGAGCGAGGCGAACGGATCCTGGAACACCAGCCGCACATCGCGATGGAAGGCCTTGAGATCGCGCTTGGAGAGCGCCGTCACATCCACCGTCTCGCTGCCGCGATTGTAGGTGACCGTTCCCGAGGTTGGTTCGACAGTCCTGAGGATCAGCCGCCCCAGCGTCGTCTTGCCCGAGCCGCTCTCGCCCACGATGCCGAGATTCTCGCCCGGATAGAGATCGAGGCTCACATCGTCGACCGCCTTGATGGCGTTCTTGTTCGCCCCGAACCACGCCGTCGACGCGCCATAGAGTTTGGAGAGATTGCGCACCGACAGCACCGGCTTGGCATCCGGCACCGCTGGAACCGCCCGCGTCACCGCCCGCCGGTTCTCCTCGAGCTTGACCGTCGAGTTCAGCAGCCGCTGCGTATACGGATGCCGAGCGTCGTAGAAAATGTCGTCCACCGGTCCG
>DASWWF010000417.1:0-3342 GCA_036401035.1 Devosia sp. | reverse complement strand
TCCCAGGGGTCGACCTGGTCGTGCACGAAACCGTCGCCGGCGACCACCTGCACGGTGGCCATGCCGCGCTCGTGCGGGACCATCAGGTTCTTTTCGAGATCGTCGAACATGGCGGCGCGGCGGGCGTCGATGCCATGCTTGGCAAAGAAGCTCTCATAGGCCTCGGGCAAGGGCTTGGGCGTATATTGCATCGCCCGGATATCGAAGATGTCCTCGAACAGGTCATCGGCCCGGCCGAGGCGGCGCAGCACCGAGCGGGCATGGCCGACATCGCCATTGGTGAGGATGAACTTGCGGCCCGGCAACTCACGGATCGCCTCGACCAGCTCCTCATGCGCCGCCACCGGTGAATAGTCGATGGCGTGGACGGTGTTGAGGAAGTGGTCCGGATCGACCTCGTGCTGCTGCATCAGGCCGTTCAGCGTGGTGCCGTAGTCGCGATAGTAGATTTTCTGCAGTGCCCGCGCCTCGTCGAAGGGCAGCTTGGTGACCGAGACCATGTAATGCGAGATCAGCGTGTCGATCTGCGCGAAGAGGTTGCACTCGCGGGGATAGAGCGTGTTGTCGAGGTCGAAGACCCAGTCGGTGACATGCGACAGCGAGCGGACGGCGGACGGCGAAAGGTCATTCATGGGCGCAGCATAGCGTAAAACGCCCCCGATTTCACCATTTCCGATACGAACACGAAACTGAACGGCCACCTCAGGGCCGGTTCAAGGGCCGGGGCGCAGATTTCGGGCCAGCAACAATGCCCGCCCTATTCCGGTCGGGCACAATGGAACTGAGGAGACCCAAAATGAAGACCTCCACCAAGCTCGTTCTGGCCGTCGTACTCGCCTTGGCCACCCCCGTCACCGCCTACGCGCAGGCCGTTGGCGCTGCCGCCCCTCCGGGTGGCCCCAACCACCCCCCCAGCGCCGGCTCCAACTCCGACCCGTCCTGCGAATACCCGATGGGCTATCTCTTCCCCGTCACGGTCAAGCAGATCAAGGGCATCGACGATGACTGGAAGGTCTGGGTCCGCCCGGTCTGCGAAGACTCGCCGAATGCCCCGGTCCGCAACATGGGCAATGCCACCCAGCTGATCGGCGCCATCGGTCGCAACGACGTGCTGGAAGCCGCGCTCGACAAGGAACGGTACCTGGCCGACGACGTGGTCGGCGTGCTGCTCAGCAAGGGCAACCGCGTCACCCTCTGGGTGCACCACTCGCTCTATTGAGGCGAATGGAGGGGCGGCCGCGTCACTGCCCCTTCGCGTCCACCGGCGCATCGGCCTCGTAGACGCCGAGCACATGGAAGTGGTCGGTGAAGAACTTGAGCTCCTCGAAGGCGAACTGCACCGCGCGATCGTCGGGGTGACCTTCGATATCGGCGTAAAACTGCGTGGCGGTGAACGAGCCATCGAGCATATAGCTCTCGAGCTTGGTCATGTTGACGCCATTGGTGGCGAAGCCGCCCATGGCCTTGTAGAGCGCCGCCGGCACGTTGCGGACGCGGAAAACGAAGGTGGTCTTGAGCTTCCTGGCCGATTTCTTCGGCTCGACCGGCGTCTTGGAGATCACCAGGAAACGGGTCGTATTGTGCGACGCGTCCTCGATATTGGAGGCGATCACATCCAGACCATAGACTTCGGCCGCGAAGCGCGAGGCGATGGCGCCCACCGACTTGTCGCCGTTTTCGGCGATCTCGCGCGCCGAACCGGCGGTATCGACCGCATTGATGGTCTGCAAACGATGCTTGCGGATGAACTTCCGGCACTGACCCAGCGCCACGGAAAGCGACTGCACCGACTTGATGTCCGCGAGGGTCGCGCCCTTGACGCCAAGCAGGTTCATCTCGATGCGCAGGAAGTGCTCGCCGATGATGAAGAGGCCGCTTTCGGGCAGCAGGTGATAGATGTCGGTGATGCGTCCGTAGAGCGAGTTTTCGACCGGCACGACGCCGAAATCGGCGGTGCCCTTCTGCACGGCGGTAATGGTGTCCTCGAAGGTCACGCAGGGGACGGCTTCGCCCTTGGGAAACAGCGCATGCACGGCAGCATGGCTGAAGGCGCCCTTTTCGCCCTGGAACGCGATCTTTTTGGCCATCGATACACCCCGTAACAGCACTCGGCGGCGCCTCTCATGAGCCCTCGCCCAGCTTGAGTCAATCAAGCGGATCGGCGGGGGCCAGCGGAATTGTCGCAAGGGCCGGAAACCCGGTTGCGCGCAGGGGGCGCCTCAGACTATGAAGCTCCACATCAATCGTTTATACCCGGCGGAAAAGCCAAAGAGACCGCAATGGATTCGTTCGAGCTCAACAAGATTATCGGTGCCATCCTCGGCACCCTGCTGTTCGTCATGGGCGTAGGGTTCCTCGCCGAAGCGGTCTACGAACCCCGCGAGGCCGGTCCCGGCCTCAGCCTGCCGGAGCCGGAAGGCACCGCGCATAGCGATGGTCCGGCTGAAGAAGAAGCCGTCGCCGTTCCGATCGGCGTGCTGCTGGCCAGCGCGGATGTCGCGGCCGGCCAGAACGCTGCCAAGAAGTGCCAGAGCTGCCACAACTTCGATCAGGGCGCCGGCAACAAGACCGGTCCGGAGCTCTTCGGCGTCGTCGGTCGTGTCGAGGGCAGCCATCCGGGCTTCGCATATTCGGATGTCTTGCTGGAGCACCAGGCGGCCGGCGACGTCTGGAGCTACGAGAACCTCAACCACTTCCTGCTGGCTCCCAAGGACTATGCGCCGGGCACCAAGATGAACTTCTCGGGCCTCAAGAATGACCAGGAGCGCGCCAACGTGATCGCGTATCTGGCCTCGGTCACCCCGAACGCCCCGGCCTTCCCGCCGGCCGATGCCGCTGCTGCACCGGCCGCCGAAGGAACCGAACCGGTTGCGACCGATACGGCCATCCCGACCCCGACCACCACGCAGTCGGAAACGCCGGTCGAAGGCACGGCGACCAGCAGCGGTACCGAGGCTGCCCCGGCCACCACCGAGCCGGCCCCGGCTGCGACGGAAGCTCCGGCTGCCCCCGCGGCAACCGAACCCGCTCCGGCCGCACCGGCCGATACCACCGCCGCTCCGGCTGCTGCACCCGCAGTTCAGTAAGCCGACCGGACTGCCATATTTTCCAGAGCCGCGCCCGATGAGCGCGGCTCTTTCGTTTTCGAGGGGACTTTTCGATGACTTTGCTGCTGCACCTGGCCGACTTCAACGAGCGGAGCTGGGCCGATCGCTTCGCCGCCGCCCTGCCCGGCCGGCGCGTGGTGCTGCGGACCGACGACTACGATCCCAAGGACGTCGAATACATCTTCATCTGGAAGCCCAAGCCGGAGGCCTTTGACGGGCTCAGCAACCTCAAGGC
>DASWWF010000416.1:0-2314 GCA_036401035.1 Devosia sp. | reverse complement strand
GTTCCGGCGGGCGGGGGACGAACCGCTGCAGCGCGTGGTGGTGGCGGTCGATCCGCCGGTGACCGGTGGGCTGAAATCGGACGCCTGCGGCATCGTCGTCGCCGGACGGACCGAGACGGGCGCGGTGGTGCTGGAGGATTTGACGCTGCAGCCGGCGAGCCCGATGGGCTGGGCCCGGCGGGCGGTGGCGGCGTTCCACAATCATGGCGCCGACTGCATCGTGGTGGAGGTCAACCAGGGCGGCGACATGGTGAGGACCGTGATCGGCCAGGTGGACGCCAATGTGCCGGTGCGGGCGGTGCGGGCGATGCGGGGCAAATGGCTGCGCGCCGAACCGGTGGCGACGCTTTACGCGCAGGGCCGGGTGTCGCACCGGCCGGGGCTGACGGCGCTGGAAGACGAGATGTGCGCGTTCGGTGCGGACGGGCGCAGTGCCGGGCACTCGCCGGACCGCGTCGATGCGCTGGTCTGGGCGGTGACGGAACTGCTGCTGACGGGGCAGGGGCCGAGGGTGCGGTTTTAGGTTTCGGTTGGTGCGCCCCCTCCACCACCCTTCGGGTGGTCCCCCTCCCCCGTTGTCACGGGGGAGGATCCGCTGGGGCGAGATCTCTCCGTGATCCTTACCCGCGTCGCGGGGAGGAGTCCCTACTGAGGATTGTCGCCACCCTTCACCTTTCACTTCTTCAAATGGGAACTTCCAGCGTCTCATATCTGGTGCTAGGCCTATGCGCCGGAGGAGAGAGAATGCGGGAGGATACCGTCAGGAACGGGGTGCCGGTGCTCGAGCGGACGCTCGACATGCTGGCCGTGTTCGAGCGCGAGCCGGAGGGCGCGACGATCCGCAGCCTGATGCGGGAACTCGAGCTGCCGCGGTCGACGATCTACCGCATTCTCAATACGCTCCTGGCACACCGCATCGTGCGGCGATCGTCGGACGGGGTGTTCTCGCTGGGGCCGCGGCTCACGGCGCTGGCGGCCCGGGTGAAGGCCGATGGCAGCAGCTATGACCTGGCGGAAATCGCGGCGCCGGTGGCGCAGCAGCTGCGCGATGATCTCGGCGAACCCACGAAACTTTCGGTGCGCGACGGCGACCGGGCCAAGGTGATCGTGGCGGTGCTGGGCCGGCACGAATATACCCCTGCCCCGTCGATCGGCACGAGCTATCCGCTGCATGCGGGGGCGGCGAGCAAGATGATCATGGCGCATATGTCGCCGGCCGATCTCGACCGGCACCTGAGCGCGCCGCTGATCCGATACACGCCCAGAACCATTACCGATCCGGACAAGCTCCGGGCCGACCTCGCCAAGGTGCGCAAGCAGGGTTTTGCCACCGATATGGGCGAGCACAACCTCACCGTGCATGCCGTAGCGGCGCCGGTGATGGACCCGGCGGGACGGTTTCTCGGAGCGCTGAGCATTCCCTATCTGGCCGACAAGGACGCAGAGACGCGTGAGCGGCTGCGGGTTGGAGTCGTTCAGGCCGCCGCAACAATTTCAGCAAGAATACCAAGGGGCTAACAAGTTGAGTGAATCCAAGGAATGGGCCGGAAAGGTGGCCCTGGTGACGGGCGGCGGATCGGGAATCGGGGCGGCCGCGGCGCGGATGATCGCCGCCAAGGGCGCGACGGTGGCGCTGCTCGACGTGGTGGAAGCGTCGGTCAGCAAGGTGCATGACGAGATCGTCGCCGCCGGCGGCAAGGCGTTCATGCTGCTGGCCGATGTCGGGGACGAGGCGCAGATGAAGGCCGCCTACGAGGCCATCGCGGTCAAGGAAGGCCGGATCGACATGATGGTGGTCAGCGCCGGCATAAACGGCACCTGGGCGCCGGTGGACGACATGACGCCCGAAGAGTTCGACCGCACGATCCGCATCAACCTGCGCGGGACCTATCTGAGTTTCCACTATGGCGTGCCGCTGCTGAAAAAGGCAGGGGGCGGCTCCATCGTGGTGATTTCATCGATGAACGGGCAGCGCGTCGTGAGCACCGCAGGCGCTTCGGCTTATTCGGCGACCAAGGCAGCGCAGGCCGCGATGGCGCGGCAGCTGGCGCTGGAATTGTCGGGCGCCCGAATCCGGGTGAACTCGATCTTTCCGGGCGCGACCGAGACCAATATCGGGCAGAATACCTGGCGGCGGAATGTCGAGGATATCCGCATCAAGGTGGAGTTTGCAGGCGGCGACGTGCCGATCACCGGGGGCAAGCGGGCCAAGGCCGAGGACGTGGCCGAGGGCATCGTGTTCCTCTGCTCGGACGCGGCGCGGCACATCACCGGGGCGGAGCTGAACATCGATGGTGGGCAGTCGCTGATCCGG
>DASWWF010000415.1:0-6070 GCA_036401035.1 Devosia sp. | reverse complement strand
ACAAAGCGCGGCCGGTTTCGGCGCGGATGACGGTCCAGCGGGACCGCTTGGCAAGGGAAGCGCCGGCGCTCATTTCAGCCCTGCCTTCATTTCTTCGGCCGTCTGCGTCTTGAGGCCGAGCATATAGGTGCCCAGCGTCTCCGGACTGAGATCAGGATCATTGACGAAGGCCGCGACGATGCGGCCGCGATAGAACACCAGCAGGCGATCGGACAGCGCCATCAGCTCGGAAAGGTCAGCCGACGACAGCAGCACGGCAGCGCCGGCATCGCGCGCATCGGTGATGGTGCGCCAGATGAATTGCGTGGCGCCGAGATCGACGCCGCGGGTCGGCTGGTTGACCAGGAGCAGCTTGGGTTGCTCGGCGAGCTCGCGGGCCACCACCACCTTCTGCATATTGCCACCCGAGAGCGTGCCGACGGCATAGTTCGGCCCGCCCACGCGGATCGAGAAACGCTCGATGAGTTTGACCGCCTCGGCCTTGATCGCCTTGAGGTCGAGCAAGCCGTTGCGGACATAGCGCCGGTCGTTGAGTTTGGTGGCGACAATGTTTTCGGCCACGGTCGCGCCGGTGGCGAGGCCATCGGAGAGGCGGTCGGGCGGGATCGAGGCGAGGCCGCGGGCGCGGCGCTCCAGCACCGTCATGCCGGCAATGTTTTCATTGGCGATGGTGATGGTGCCGCTGGCGGCGGAGCGGAGACCCGAGATGGCCTCGAGCAGTTCGGACTGGCCGTTGCCCTCGACACCCACGAGGCCGACGATCTCGCCGGCATGCACCTTGATGTCGAGATCGGAAATGATGTCGGCGCCGCGCGCATTGACGACGCGGAGGCCGGCGCAGGCGGCGACGAGCTGGCTCTGATCGGTGGGGGCGCGATCGACGCGCAGCACCACTTCACGGCCCACCATCATGGCGGCAAGGCCCTGCTCGGTGACTTCGGAGGTCTTGACCTGGCCCACCGTCTTGCCCTGCCGCATCACCGTGATGGCATTCGAAATCTCGAGCACTTCGGGCAGCTTGTGCGCGATGAAGATGACCGTGCGCCCCTGCTCGACCAGCGAACGGATGGCGACGAATAGTTCCTGAACTTCCTGCGGCGCCAGCACGGCGGTCGGCTCGTCCAGGATCAGCACGCGGGCATTGCGGTAGAGCGACTTGAGGATTTCGACGCGCTGCTGCTGCCCCACGGGCAGGTTGCGCACCGGCTGGGTTGGATCGACGCCCAGCTTGAACTTTTCCGAGAGGGCGCGGACTTCGGCAATGGCCTTTTGCCGGTCGAAGCGGATACCGGCGCGGGGCTCGGACCCCATCACCACGTTTTCATAGACTGTGAAGCTCGGCACCAGCGAGAAGTGCTGGAACACCATGCCGATGCCGGCATCGATGGCCTGGCGCGGATTGGCGAAGGTCACGGCCTTGCCGTCGAGCATCAGCTGGCCGGCATTGGGCTGCTCGATGCCGAAGAGGATCTTCATCAGCGTCGACTTGCCGGCGCCGTTCTCGCCGACCACGGCGTGCACTTCGCCCGGCTGGACGGAGAGGTTGACCCCGTCATTCGCCACCACCCCGCCGGGATAGACCTTGCCGATCCCGATTGCTTCCAGAAGCGCTGCCATATGCCCCGACCCGCTTGCCTAAAAAGAGATCGGGCGCCGCGTTGCCACGGCGCCCGGATCGATTACTGCATGTCGGTGGCGACGGTGATCTCGCCCGAAGCGATCTTGGCTTCGAGGCCATCGATCTCGGCGCGGAGCTCAGCCGGCACCAGCTTTTCGTACTGGGCGTTCTTGGAGATGCCGACAGCACCATCCTTGAGGCCGAGCAGTTCGCGCTTGCCGAATTCCTGGGTGCCGTCGATGGTGCCCTTGAGCGCCAGGAACAGCGACTCGCCGACCTTCTTTTCCACCGATGTGAAGATCACATCGGCCTGGGCCTGATCACCGCCTGCGGCGAAGATCGTGGCCTGGTCGCTATCGACGCCGACGGCGAGCTTGCCGCCACCGGCTTCCTTGATCGCCTGCAGGGCGCCGATACCGGTCGAGCCGGCGATCGGGAAGATGATGTCGGCGTTCTGGCCGAGCTGAGCCAGACCGATTTCCTTGCCCTTGGCGGGATCGGAGAAGGTGCCGGCGACGGCGTTCAGGATTTCGATGTTCGGGTTGGCATCCTTGGCGCCCTGGTCGAAGCCGACCTTGAAGTCGGTGACGGTCGGGAATTCCATGCCGATGATGGTGCCGAGCACGCCGGTCTTGGAGAGCTTGGCGGCCGCGTAGCCGGCGAGATAACCGGCGGTCGAGGTGCCGTACATCACCGAGAGGATGTTCGGGTTGGCGCCACCGGAAAAGTCCGGCGAGTCGTCGAAGTCGATGAACTTGGTGTCGGGATATTCGGCGGCGGCCTCGACGATATAGGGCGTCATGTCGAAGGTGCCGGCGATGATGACATCGTAGCCGGTGTCGGCGGCGTCCATCAGGCCCGGCTGCCACTTGGCGCGGTCATAGCCAAGTTCGATGATCTTGACCTCGACCGGGAGCTCGGCCTTGGCCTTCTCCATGCCGGCGGCGGCGCTGTCGAAGAAGCTCTTGTCGCCCAGGGTGCCGTGCAGCACGAGCGCGACCTTGAGCGGGTTGTCCTTGGTGTATTCCTGCGCGTAGGCGGGAATGACGGCGGTCATCATACCGGCGGCGAGGGCGACCCCGGCGGCGGCTTTGCCAAAAGTCTGAAGGAAAGACATACGCACTCCTGTTGCGGTGTTTCTCAGTTTTTCGGGTTGTATGCGGCGGATACGGCGTAGAGCTTGTCGACCTTCCCGATGTCGACTTCCTCGACGAACGTAATCTTTGGGGTCCCGAGACGCCCCGAAGGATCGACCAGCGTCATGCCGCGCGTAAGGCCCGGTGCGAGCGCGACACTGGAAGAAGCGTGGATGGATTTCGTGACCATCGACGGATCGAGCACCACGGCGGCGGCCAGCGGATCGACATAGAGGAAGCGATCCGGATTGCCGCGGCTGACCGAGTTGTGCCGGGCGTGGTTGGCGAGCGCATGGGAGAAGTCGCGCAGCGGACTTGCTGCGATGCCTTCGAAAAGCGCATCGACCCGTTCGCCCGTCATGAAATGCGTGGTGCAGGGCTCCCACGGCACCACGACGGTCTCGATGCCGGCAGTCAGGACGACATGCGCGGCTTCGGGGTCGGCATAGATGTTGAACTCGGCCGCCGGGGTGGTGTTGCCGCGGCCATAGACATTGCCGCCCATGATGGTCAGTTGCCCGATGCCATCGATGATCTGCGGCTCGAGCCGCAGCGCCATGGCCAGGTTGGTCAGCGGGCCGATCATCAGGATATCGGCCTTCTCGCCCTTTGCCGCGGCGTCCCGGAAGGTGCGGCGCAATACGCCGATCCCGTCGTCGGAACGCGCGAGCGCCTGCTTTTCCGGCCGGCGCGCCCCGCCCAGCCCGTCGTCGCCATGCACATATTTGGCATCGATGATCGGCTGCACCATGGGCAGCGCCGCGCCCTTGTGCACCGGCACGTCCACCCCCAGCATCGCCAGCACGGCCAGCAGGTTGGTGGTGGCCTGATCGAGGCCGACATTGCCGAACACCGTGGTGACGATATCGGGCACCTTGCCGTTGGCGACGAGCATGATCAGGGCCTGGGCGTCGTCCACGCCGCCATCGCTGTCGAAAATAAAGGTACGCTTGGTCAAACTAGGCGACTTCCCTGTTCTTTTTGGCTTCTTGGACGCGGTCCCAGAAGCGCTTGTAGGTTTCCGAATAATCCGAGCGGATTGCGGCATAGGGCCGGCGCGTCAGCTGCCGGTCGCGCACGAGCTGCTCGCCCGCCACCCAGACATGCCGCACATCGCGTCCGCTGCCTGAATAGATCAGCAAAGTCTCCGGATCGGGAGTCTCCGAATAGCCCGGCCCACTGAGATCGACGGCCGTGATGTCGGCGGCCTTGCCGACCTCGATGCTGCCGATCTCGCGTTCGAGCCCGAGCGCCTTGGCGCCCTCGATGGTCGCCATGCGGAGCAGTTCCTGCGACGACAGCGGCTGCGCCCTGCCCTCGCGATGGCTGGCGACCAGCCCCGCCACCCGCATCTCCTGCACCATATCGTAGGAATTGTTGGCCGCGACATTGTCGGTGCCGAGCGCCACCGTGACCCCGGCCGCCTTGAGCTCGACCGCCGGACAGATGCCCGCGCGGCCCGAGCGCAAACCGGCCGTGGCATTGTAGGACACCGACGCATGCGGCGCGCGGGCGAAGACCGCGATGTCCTCGGGGCTCAGGTCGATGCAGTGCGCGGCATGGATGCGCCCGTCGAAGAAACCGATCTTTTCGAGGGCGACCGCAGCGGTCGTGCCGTAGCGGCGCTGCGTTTCCTCATTGTCCTCTGGTCCGCAAGCCATGTGCAGGTGCAACCCGACGCCGAACCGGTTGGCGACCTCGACCTCGGCGAGCAGCAGGTCCTCGGTATTGTCGACATAGGGCGCGTGCGGCCCGAACCAGGGGATCACCCGGCCATCGGACGAGCGCTGCTGCTCGAGAAACGCCGTGGCCTTGGCCAGCTCCTCCTCGCCGCGAGCCTTGTCGCCCAGTTGCACGATGCCATAGGCGATGACGGCGCGGATGCCGGCCTCTTTCACCGCGGCGGCGATCTCCTCGGCGAAGAAATACTGGTCGCAGAAAGTGGTGGTGCCCGAAAGCAGCATCTCGGCCGACGAGAGCGCCACGGCCGGCCCGATATCGGAGGCAACCAGCGACAGCTCCGGCTCGCGGATGGAATTGTACCAGCCGTCCATGGTGAGCAGGCTCTGCCCTTCCGACCGGCCGCGGAACAGCACCATCGCCGAATGGGTATGGGCGTTCACGAGCCCCGGAATGACGAGGTGCCGTGTCAGGTCGAACACCTCGTCATATCCGGACGGGTCGGGAGTCGTGGCCTTTGGACCAACGCCACTGATCCGGCCGTCGCGGACGGCGATCCAGCCTTCCGCGAATGCACGATTTTCAGTGTCCACAGTGAGAATAGTCCCACCGTGGAAAAGCGCTGAACCCATTTGACCCCCGTCCGGTAAACCGGTTTACCTATCGAGCTAACGACAGGTGTCACGACCTTGTCAAATGCTTTTCGGGGCTAATCCAGAGGGCCGAGTTGAGCCACAATCCCTTCACTGCCGACGCGGCCATCAGGGCCCGGATCGATGACCTGAGCGCCAAGATCGGCGCCGATGTCGCTGCTGCCGTGCACCAGAGCCTCAGGGGCCACCACCACCCGGCGAGCAATCTCGGCGGCGTGCTGGAAAGGCCCGATGTCGATCGGCTGGTCGGCGAATTCGGCCTTACCGGTGTCGAGGACCTGATGCTGCTGGCGCTGAGCGCGGCGCGGGAAATCGCCCACCCGCCGATCAGCGATTTCCATGTCGGCGCCGTGGGACTCGAGACCGAAACCGGCAACCTGGTGCTGGGCGGCAATGTCGAGTTTCCCGGCACCCATCTGGGCTACACGGTGCATGGCGAGGGCTTCGTGTTCACCCGCGCCTTCTCCCGAGGCACGTCGATCAGGACCATCGCCATCGGCGAAGCCCACCCCTGCGCCCATTGCCGGCAGTATCTCTCCGAATTCGCCGCCACGCGTGATCTCACCCTGATCGACCCGCTCGGCCACCGGCTGACCATGGCGCAGCTCTACCCCTGGCCGTTCGACCCCGACTATCTTGGAGAAGCCGGCGCTGTGCCGGACAAGAAGCTCTGGACGCTGTCGGCCGACGACCCGGTCCTGCGCGAGGCCGGCGAGCGGGCGCATACGCCCTATAGCAAGTGCCCCGGCGCCGTGGTGCTGACGCTGATCGACGGCAGCAAGGTCCGCGGCTCGGCCATCGAAAGCGTCGCCTTCAACCCCACCATGGGCCCGCTGCAGGCAGCGCTGATCGACCTCATCGCCCATGGCCGCAGCTATGGCGATATCGTCTCGGCCAAGCTCGGCACGGTCTGTGGCGGCCACGTGGACTATTCGATGAGCGTCGACGAGCTGCTCGGCAGAGTGGCGCCGCACGCCACGCTC
>DASWWF010000414.1:0-2441 GCA_036401035.1 Devosia sp. | reverse complement strand
GATGGTCTGGGTCACGCGGCGGCGCTCACTCTGGGTCGCGCGGCAATCCAGTCGCGTTGCGCCAGGTCCGGCGCGGCGGCAATCACGTCGCTGCGATAGGTCCAGCCCCTGGCCTTGAGCTTGCCCCGGCGGAAGCCGGCGGCCTCGAAACCGGCCAGCGCGGCGAGCAGCAGATAGAGCCAGGACGCTGCCTCGCCGCCCACCCAGAGACTGGCGACGACGATGGCGGCGAGCGCCACGACATAGAGGAACAGCCCCAGCCAGAGTCCGTGCCAGAGCGCGTAGACCGGCGGCAGGATGGCCGCCGCCCATGAGAATTTCTCCGGAACGACGGCCGGCGCGATCTCGTTGGGGCGCTCGAAAACGGAATAAAGGGTCACGGCTTTCCTCGTGAAGAACCTTTGATAAGGTAGGTGCGGTTGGCCTTAGACCAAAACCCGCCGGGTTGGAAGGCCGCGCGGCGGCACGATCCCGGCACACGAGGAGGAACGACAATGGCAGCAGGCGCACAGGATCCGCATGGTGAAGGCTCGATGGGCTCGGTCCCAAGTCAGGGCATCTTCGTGGGCGGCCTCGCAATCGGGCTCCTCGTCTTCATGGCGCTGTTCGTGGTGGTGGTGTTCATCGCGGCCGGATCGACCGGTTTCAAGTAAGATCAAATGTCGGACCCGATCGCCATTCGCCGCATCGCGGCCGACGAACTGCCCATCGTCCAGCAGATCGCCAACGACACCTGGCCGACTGCCTTCGAGGGCGTGATCGAGCGACACCAGATCGAGATCATGCTCGAGGACATCTATGACCTCGACACGCTGCGCAACGACATGGACGCGCTCGGCCATGTCTACTGGGTCGCCCGCCACCACGGCCAGGATTCGGGCTTCATCTCGTCGTTCAAGGTGGGCGACGTCACCTGGATCAAGAAGCTCTACATCCTGCCCTCCAAACAGGGGCTCGGCATCGGCCGGGCCCTGATGGAGACAGCCACGGCGTTCTTTGCGCCGCAACGCGCCCTGTCGCTCAACGTCAACACCGGCAATGCCAGGGCGATCGAATTCTACAAGCGATATGGCTTTGCCGTGGAGAAGGAGGTCCCGGTGAAGATGGGGCCGTTCGATTTCACCGACTATGTGATGACCAAGGTGCTTTAGGCACCGCGCGTGGGGCGCGAAGCGCGCCGACGCTAGAGCGTCCCCTTGGTCGACGGAATCCTGTCCTTCGCCCTCGGGTCAATCTCCACCGCCACCCGCAGCGCCCGGGCCAGGGCCTTGAACGCGCTTTCCGCCACGTGGTGGTTGTTGTCGCCGTAGAAGGTTTCGACGTGCAGCGTGATGCCGGCGTTCATGGCGAAGGCCTGGAACCACTCGCGGAAGAGTTCGGTGTCCATCTCGCCGACCTTGTCGCGGGTGAACTCGACCTTCCAGACAAGGAACGGGCGACCGGAAACGTCCAGCGCCACGCGGGTCAGGGTGCCGTCCATCGGCAGGTCCGACGAGGCGTAGCGGCCAATGCCCTTCTTGTCGCCCAGCGCCTTCTTCACCGCCTCGCCCAGTGCAATGCCGACATCCTCGGCGGTGTGGTGGAAGTCGATATGCAGGTCGCCCTTGGCGCGGACCTTGATGTCGATCAGCGAATGCCTGGCCAGCTGGTCGAGCATGTGATCGAGAAAACCGATGCCGGTCTGGATATCGTGCACGCCGGTGCCGTCGAGGTTCACCGACACGGTGATGTCGGTCTCGTTGGTCTTTCGGGCGATTTCGGCGGTACGCATGACGCTTGGCTCCAGAGATGCGGGCTCTCTAGCATCTAGCGCCAAAGGGTTGAAGAGCCGGTAACCTCGGTGACACTAGCCGTTCGGCCAGTGTCATTGTCGCGTTGCAATCGGCCAGCCCGCGCCTAAATAGGGTCATGACCGACAACGCCGTCTCCAGGAGAGGCGCTTGCCGGAGACAGTTTGACCAGGCGGCCAGCGCTGAAGACGCGCGCTGACTTGCCGATTGGAGTAGCGAATGTCGGACAATGAATTTCCCGGCTGGCATGGGACGACCATCGTGGCGGTCCGCAAGGGCTCGCGGGTCGTGGTGGCCGGTGACGGACAGGTTTCTGTCGGCAATACGGTGATGAAGCACAATGCGCGGAAGGTCCGCCCGCTGGCCGGCGGCAAGGTGATCGGCGGCTTTGCCGGCGCCACCGCGGATGCCTTTACCCTGTTCGAGCGGCTCGAAGCCAAGCTCGAACAGTATCCGGATCAGCTGATGCGCGCAGCTGTCGAACTCGCCAAGGACTGGCGCACCGACCGATACCTGCGCCGCCTCGAGGCGATGATGATCGTCGCCGACAAGAAGGACACCCTGGTGCTGACCGGCACCGGCGACGTGCTGACCCCGGACCATGACGTGATCGCCATCGGCTCTGGCGGCAATTACGCCTATTCGGCGGCG
>DASWWF010000413.1:0-2686 GCA_036401035.1 Devosia sp. | reverse complement strand
CGGCAGCGCCGCGATCAGGCCTTCGCGGGTGAAGGCGCGGTCGGCCTGGCGATAGAAGCCGTACTGGGCGCTCTTTTTGTCGTCGAAGGTCACCACCGCCAACGTCGTATAGGCGGCGACACGCTCGCCGAGCAGCGGCCTCACCCCCGCTTCGGCCAGCGGCCCGAGCAGGTACGTCCCCAACCCGTCCGAACTGATCGGGCAGAGAAAGCCAGTGTCGTTGCCGAGCTTGGAAAGGGCGATGGCGCAGTTATAGGGCGAACCGCCCTGGTGCGCGACGAGCTTGATGGTGCCGTCCGGCCCCACCGGCTCGGAGATGAGATCGATGAGGCTTTCGCCACCCACCACGAACATGAAGGCCCCCTGTTCCCGTCGGGCATCGTTACAATGGCGTCATCTTACAATTCAAGCGGATTGGCTTCCCAATCGGCATGGAACGGGTCGCGCCGAACCGCTAGGGATGTGCGGCTGGGCCGTGGGGAATCGGCCGCAATTGATTGGGAGAGACTTGATGGCATCCAAACCGTCGCATGTGCGCTGGGGCATTATCGGGCCCGGCAGCATCGCCAAGGCATTCTGGGGCGGCGTTGCCGGCGGCAAGCACGGCAAGGTGGTGGCCTTGGGCACCCGCGATGCCAAAAAGCCTGGTCTCTCCGACACCTTCCCCGGCGCCCGTATCATCGAGGGCTACCAGAACCTGCTCAACGACGCCGAGGTCGATGCCGTCTATATCGCCACGCCGCATCCGGGCCACGCCGAATGGGCCATCAAGGCCGCCGAGGCCGGCAAGCATGTGCTGGTGGAAAAGCCCTTCGCGCTCTCGGCCTTCGAAACCGACGCGGTGTTCCACGCCCACCGCAAGGCCGGAACTTTCGCCGGTGAAGCCTTCATGTATCGCCTGCACCCGCAGGCCAGGAAGCTCGCCGAGCTGATCCAGTCGGGCGTCATCGGCGATGTCCGCATGATCCAGTCGAGTTTCGGCTTCCAGATGCCCAAATTCATGCCCGAGCACCGGCTGTTCGCCAATGAGCTCGCCGGCGGCGGCATTCTCGACGTCTGCGGCTACCCCGTGTCGATGGCCCGCTTCATTGCCGGCGCCGCGGCGGGCAAGCCGTTCCTCGATCCGGTCAAGGTGGCCGGCGCTGCCCATCTGGGCCAGGCCGGCACCGACGAATGGGCCGCCGCCGTGCTGACCTTCGAAAACGGCATCGTCGCCCAGGTCTCGGGCGCCGTCTATGTGGCCCTCGACAATGTGCTGCGCATTCACGGCCACAAGGGCCGCATCGAAGTGCCGAACTTCTGGTTCGCCAATGGCAACCGCGACCAGGGCCTGGGCAAGATCGACATCATCCTCGCCGATGGCACCCGCGAGACCGTCTCGGTCAACGCCACCGAACATCTCTATTCGTTCGAGGCCGATGCCGCCGCGCTCGCCATCCAGGCCGGCAAGCAGGAATTCGACGCGCCCGGCATGAGCTGGGCCGACAGCCTCGGCAATGCCCGGGTGCTCGACAAGTGGCGCGCCGATATCGGCCTCGAATACGAGATCGAAAAGCCCGCCAGGCGCGTGTTCACCCTGGACAACCGCAAGCTCTCCAACTCCGGTACCGCGATCCCGTCGCGCACCATTCCGGGCATCGACAAGCAGGCGTCCATCGTGGCGCTCGGCTTCGAGGACTTCCGCACCTTCGCCTCGGGCGCCATCCTGCTCGACGCCTTCTTCGAGCGTGGCGGCCGCGTCTTCGATACCGGCTTCATCTACGCCGCCGGCTTCACCGAAAAGCTCTTCGGCGACTGGCAGAAGAGCCGCGGCGTGCGCGAGGAAACCGTGCTGATCGGCAAGGGCGCGCATAGCCCGCTCTGCTACCCCGACGTCATCGGCAAGCAGCTCGATGTGTCGCTCAACCGCCTGCAGACCGACTATGTCGATGTCTACTTCATGCACCGCGACAATACCGACATCCCGGTCGGCGAGTTCGTCGACGCCATGGATGCCGAAGTGCAGAAGGGCCGCATCCGCGGCATCTTCGGCGGTTCGAACTGGACGCAGGAGCGCATGGCCGCCGCCATCGGCTATGCCAACAAGAACGGCAAGACCGCCCCGGCCGCGCTCTCGAACAACTTTGCCCTCGCCGAAATGATCAACCCGATCTGGGCCGGCTGCATCGCCGCCTCCGACCCGAGCTACAAGGAATGGCTCACCAGGAACCAGATCCCCAACTTCTCCTGGTCGAGCCAGGCCCGCGGCTTCTTCACCGACCGCGCCGGCCGGGACAAGATGGACAATGCCGAGCTGGTCAACACCTGGTACTCCGAAAAGAACTTCGGCCGCCGCGACCGCGCCATCGAGCTGGCCAGGCAGTTGGGCAAGCACCCGATCCACGTGGCCCTGGCCTACGTCCTGGCCCAGCCCTTTCCGTCCGTCCCGCTGATCGGGCCGCGGACCCTGGCGGAACTCGACGACTCCATCCAGGCCTTCGACATCAAGCTGACGGCTGAACAGGTGAAGTGGCTGGAGGGGTAACGCCAGCGCCCCCTCCACCGGCTACGCCGGTCCCCCTCCCCCGCACGCGGAGGAGGATCCGGAGAGATCGTGCCACAGCTGATCCTCCCCCGTGTCAACGGGGGAGGGGAACCACCCGTAGGGTGGTGGAGGGGGCGCTCACTCGACAACCCCGCCCTTTAT
>DASWWF010000412.1:0-3461 GCA_036401035.1 Devosia sp. | reverse complement strand
TGAATGCCGTTGGTTAACGTCGCCGATTCCGCTCCATCCGCACGCATGACAGCCATGCGCGACGGCTTGCGCCGCGCGTCGGCAAGTCCGCGATGGATGGGTGGATGATCCGCCTAGAGCGGGACCGATGCATAGGCCGCGAACAGCAGGCCGAGCGTGAGGAAGAAGGCAACCGAGAGCGAGAACGTCTTCAGCATTGGCTTTACCGGTACTAGCGCGATTACGCAGCGCGCCAGCACTGTAGTCGTGGTGAGTTAATGCGTAATTGCCATCGTGTAATTTTATGCAAGCTGCTTCGCATAGCCCCAATTTCGCGCGGGGGAGCGAAGAAACAGGTGCTGTTGCAAACCGGCCACCGCCGGTGGGGGCCTCAGCCGATGACGTCGATCGAATAGTTCTCGATCACGGTGTTGGCGAGGAGCTTCTCGCACATGGCCTTGAGGTTGGCCTCGGCCGTGGCCTTGTCGGTCTCTTCGAGCACCAGGTCGAAGACCTTGCCCTGGCGCACGGCGCCGACGCCGGCAAAGCCCAGGCTCTTCAGCGAGCCCTGGATGGCCTGACCCTGGGGGTCGAGGACGCCGTTCTTGAGGGTCACGGTGACGCGGGCTCGCATGGCGTTCGGGGCTCCGGAAAGAAAAACGCGACCCTGAAGGGGTCGCGTTGGTTCACTGCACGAGTCGCGGACCGGTGGTCAACGCGTTGTCGGTCTCGTTGAGAATGCCGAGACGCTGGGCCACTTCGCGGTAGGCATCGACCAGCCCGCCGAGATTCTCGCGGAAGCGGTCCTTGTCGAGCTTGTTGCGGGTCTTGATGTCCCAGAGGCGGCAGTTGTCGGGTGAAATCTCGTCGGCGAGGACGACGCGCATCATGTCGTTCTCATAGAGGCGGCCGCATTCGATCTTGAAGTCGACCAGCTGGATGCCGACGCCCATGAAGAGGCCGGTGAGGAAGTCGTTCACACGAATGGCCAGCGACATGATGTCGTCGAGTTCCTGCGGCGTGGCCCAGCCGAAGGCGGTGATGTGCTCTTCGGAGACCATCGGGTCGCCCAGCGCATCGTCCTTGTAGCAGAACTCGATGATCGAGCGCGGCAGCTGCGTGCCCGGCTCGAGGCCGAGGCGCTTGACCAGCGAACCGGCCGCCACGTTGCGTACGATGATCTCGAGCGGGATGATCTCGACTTCCTTGATCAACTGCTCGCGCATGTTCACGCGGCGGATGAAATGGGTCGGGATCCCCAGGCCATTGAGCTTGGTGAAGATGAACTCGGAGATGCGGTTGTTGAGCACGCCCTTGCCATCGATGATCTCGTGGCGGGCGCCGTTGCCGGCGGTCGCATCGTCCTTGAAATACTGGATCAGCGTGCCCGGCTCGGGGCCCTCGTAGAGGGTCTTGGCCTTGCCGTCATAGATTTTTCGCCGACGGTTCATATGAGCTCTGCCGTTCTTTGGATGGGAAATTGGGTGAATTTGGCGCGTTCATGCGCCAGAACACCAGCGGAAAGCAAGTTTTTTCGCGCCTTTCGTCCTAAACCCCGGCAGGGTCGCAGAATTCGCCGGTTCGTGCATCCAATGCCCCGGCGAGCCGTTAACAGGCGCTGACCAAATGCCGCGCGCGGAGCCGTTGATTTGGGTGTGCGCTCGGCATATGTGCAAGGCATAAAGGGCGCTCAAGCGCCGGGGAAAATTGAGGCGCGGAGACACACATGTCGGGTTTTGACGATCGCAGGAAAGGCCAGGAAGGCAAGTTCGCGCACGATGCCGAACTCCGCTTCAAGGCCGAGGCTCGCCGCAACAAGCTCCTGGGCCTCTGGGCCGCCGAGCATATGGGCCTGTCGGAAGAGCATGCCAAGGAATACGCCGCCGAGGTCGTGGCTTCGGACTTCGAGGAAGCCGGCGACGAGGACGTGTTCCGCAAGATCCAGGGCGACCTCAAGGCCAAGGGCGCCTCGGTTTCGGACGACATGATTCGCAAGAAGATGGTCGAACTGGTCCAGACCGCCCGCGACCAGGTCTCCACCGAAGGCTGATTCCAGACGCAGTTTCGAAAGGCCGGGACGGTGGAGGCTCCACCGTCCCGGCCTTTTGCATTATTCGGCGGCCGCGGCCTGCTTGCCAGCCGCGTTCAGCGCCTGGTCGAGATCGGCGAGAATGTCGTCGATGTGCTCGATGCCGATGGCGAGGCGCACGTAGCCGGGCGTCACGCCTGCCGAAAGCTGCTCTTCGGGCGAGAGCTGGGAGTGCGTCGTCGTCGCCGGATGGATGGCGAGCGAGCGGGCATCACCGATATTGGCGGCGTGGTAGACGAGCTTGAGCGAGTCGATGAAGCGGGCGCCGGCCTCGCGGCCATTGGCCAGCTCGAAGCCGATCAGCGCGCCGTAGCCGCGTGTCAGGTACTTGTCGGCCGCCGCTTTCTTGTCGCCGGTCTGCAGACCCGGATAGTTCACCGAGACGATTTCGGGGCGCTTCTTCAGCCACTCAGCCACCTTGGCGGCATTCTCGAAATGCCGGTCGACGCGCAACGCCAGCGTTTCGACGCCCTGGATGGTGAGGAAGGCGTTGAACGGCGACAAAGCCGCGCCATGGGTGCGGAGCAGGGTGGTGCGCGCCTTGAGGATATAGGCGATCGGGCCCAGCGGCTTGGCCGCCTCGACCCAGACCGCGCCGTGATAGGCCTGGTCGGGCTGGTTGAGCAGCGGCTGCCGCTCGGGCTTTGCCGCCCAGTCGAAATTGCCGCCGTCGACGATCAGGCCGCCGATGGAATTGCCGTGGCCGCCCAGATACTTGGTCGAGGAGTAGACGACGACTGCGGCGCCATGCTCGAACGGCCGGGCGGTCAGCGGGGCGGCGGTGTTGTCGACGATCAGCGGAACCCCGAACTCACGGCCGATGGCCGCGACTTCGCCGATCTTGAGCACTGACAGCTTGGGGTTGGGCAGCGTCTCGGCGTAATAGGCGCGGGTCTTGTCGTCGGTGGCGCGGCGGAAGTTTTCCGGGTCGGACGGATCGACGAAGCGGACCTCGATGCCGGCCTCGCGCAGCGTGTTCTTGAAGAGATTATAGGTGCCGCCATAGAGGTCGGTCGAAGCGACGATGTTGTCGCCGACAATGGCAAGGTTCTGCACCGCATAGGCCGACGCGGTCTGGCCCGAGGCCACCGCGAGCGCTGCCGCGCCGCCTTCGAGGGCCGCGACGCGCTTTTCCAGCACGTCGGTCGTCGGGTTGCCGAGGCGGGTATAGATGTTGCCCAGGCGTTTCAGCGCAAAGAGGTCGGCCGCGTGCTCGCTGTCCTCGAACTGGTAGGACGTGGTCTGGTAGATCGGCACGGCGACGGCCCCGGTCGCCGGGTCCGAACGCCAGCCGGCGTGCAGCCCCTGGGTTTCGGGGTTCTTGCTGTTGACAGTCATATTATTGGCTCCTTTGGCACTCGCAGGGCGCACCATAGGCCGGGCAGCCCAAGCC